>CBIGXK010000223.1:0-6523 GCA_966193805.1 uncultured bacterium
GTACCTTCCGGTTGCCGCGGCAGCCAGCGCATGCGTTCCATATTAACCAGTATCTGCTCGATTCTCCGCTCTACCCGCACATTCAGTGCATCAAGGGTCGAAGCGCCCACCACCCCATCCGCCTGCAGCCCGAACTGCCGTTGCACCGCAATCAGTGAGTCGCGCAGGGATCTCGTGAAACAGGCCGACGTATCGCCGTTAGGAAACTGCCCGGTTGCCTGTAAACGCCGCTTGAGACGGACCACCCCACTGTCGCAGTCGCCGACAGAAAGCTTGCTTTTCTTTTGAAAGAAAACGGAATCCCAGCCGCCCCTGTCAGCGATACCCGTGTATGTAAGCAGTTGATGGCGCAGCAGGCGGTATTGCGGGTGCAACGGCTCCCAGTCGTCCACCGGCTGGCGGCCGGCAACCAGTGAATCGAGCAGCGCTGTGACATTCACTTTTCTGCGCGGTATATACCACTGCAAGTCGGCGGGATCAAGGTTGCCCATGTATTTGGCAAACGCATAATCAAAAAACAGTTGTGTGAGTTGCAGTTCCGCACTTTTTGCACTCGCGCCCATCACCTGCCGCATCGTGTCGGTCAGCCATCGTTCCATGTGTTGACGAAGCATCGAATCGGCGGCGGGTACCCGCGGCCCGTACTCCGCATAGTCGCGATAAAGGTTCCACAGCATCGCCGCATGTTCGGTAAGTCCTTTTTCATCGAACCACGCGTATTGATAGTTGCGGCTATTGTAGAAATTACTGATGAGCTGGCGCGAAGTATCGCTTACCCGCGCACTGTCCAGGTAGCGCTGTACAGCCAGACTGTCTATCTGCAGCAGGGTAACCGCGTTGTGTTCAGTAATCGTTGTATCGCGCGGCGTTACCGGAATACCGGCGGGCGGCTCGTCTTTCGTAACGCACCCGGCCGCCATGCCGATGTACACCAGTAGACTTATGCGGACCACGTGTTGAAAGAGGTTGTACGGTTTCATGAGCACGATATTAATAAATTAATAGTCGCTTACACCCTATCAACAACTGTGCGATAAAGTGGCCTTCCTGCCGGGCGCGATGATAATTGGCCGATGCGCCGCTGACAGGTATAGGGTCCGTCTAACGGGCGTCAAAGAAAGGAAGCATGTGCAACGTTCGATGTTTCCCACTTAAAAGTCATAAATTAACGTTTCTAATTGCCTGACGGCAAAGACGGCCAATGACATTTCAAACATATATTCCCTGTGACGCTCTCAAACCGTTTGTACGGTCGTTCGCCGTCCAGGAAACAAGTGAAGAAACCACATACCGGGTTTTACCGGATACCGGCCTGGTCATTGGCTTTCAATACAAAGGGCGACTGTCGCAGATGCAAAATGGAGAAGAAATGCCCTTGTCCGTTTCGGGAGTATCAGGGTTGGCAGACCACAGCCGCACTTTTAAAAATTCACCAGATATTGGAACTGTTTTGGTTTTCTTCAGGGAAGCAGGGGCCGCTCCATTTTTTAAACAACCCCTCCATGAACTTTTCCGCGAAAGCGTTTCACTGGATAACTTTATGCTTCGCTCTGAATTGTTGTGTTTGGAGGAACAACTGGCCGAAGCAACATCGGATGCAAAAAGGATTTCGGCCGTCGAAAATTTTTTGTGCAGCAGAATGACGAATGCAGCACCTGACAGATTGGTGCTGACGGCACTGTCGCTGATTCACAACAGCAGGGGCAACATCAAAATAAAACAACTGGCGGAGCAACTGCACATCAGCCAAAGTCCGCTGGAAAAGCGGTTTCGCCAGGCAGTGGGCGCATCACCGAAAAAATATGCTTCGATCGTCCGCCTAAAAAACGTGCTCCGGCAATATGACAAGGTAAACTCGTTAACCGAACTTGGCTATGAAACCGGCTTTTACGACCAGGCACATTTCATCAGGGAGTTTAAGAGCCTTACAGGAGACACGCCAGAACAATTTTTCGCCGGCAAAAAAGAAAACGATTTTTTACAATGACGGCTGTTCAAAGATGAAGACTTTTGCGGTATCAAAATATTCAGCCAAATGAACAGAATGAAACTTTACGATGTTCCCCACAAAGCACTACGGAACGCACTATCGCAACTATCGCTGCTGGCAGGCAAAACCAATTACGCTAATCATCATGAAGTGGAGCAACTTCACCAATTAGGTGAAGACGTTTTTAAAATTCTTACCCTCCACGCGAACGATGAAAACGAAATAACCCTTGCGGAACTGGAGCAACGGTGCCCGGGGAGTTCAGAACACGATGTAGATGACCATGAACACATACACATTCAGCAAGAGAACCTGGAGAAATTGCTTACCAGAATTTACACTAACTCCAGGGAACACAAAGATACCCGGGCGGACGGTGAAGAGTTCTACCTGGCTTTAAGTGAATTTCACGGTATTTATCTCGAGCATACAGCGGAGGAAGAGCGAATAACCCAGCCGCTGCTATGGAAACATTTTACCGATGAGGAACTGGCAGCACACAGAGGCAAAATAATGGCCAAAAATCCGCCCGAGACACTTATGATCTGGTTCCGGTTTGTCACTCCTGCACAAAGGCACGAGGAAAGAGTGGGACTTTTAACCGGGTTTAAAAAAATGGCCCCTGAACCTTTTTTTAAAAAAGCGATACAGGTGATACAGCAAGAACTGCCGATTAAAGAGTTTGAAGAGCTTGAAAAGGCATTGGCCTGAAAAAAACCGGTTTCTTTCTTCGTGCAAATCGGGTTTATAACTGCAACTGAGTCGTTAACGCGGTTCATGTTTGTTTGTCGTTATGCTCTCAAGATCTTCTCCATTGCCTTTCCCTTTGCCAGTTCATCAACCAGCTTATCCAGGTAACGGATCTTCTGCATGAGCTTGTCTTCAATTTCTTCCACGCGGTATCCGCAGATTACGCCGGTAATTTTGGAAGCATTGGGATTGAATTGTGGGGCCTGGGTAAAAAACGTTTCAAAATCAGTTTTTTTATCGATGTGGCGTTGAAATGTTTGCTTATTATATCCCGTTAGCCAAAAAATGATAGCATCCACCTCTTCTTTCGTGCGCCCCTTCTTCTCCGCTTTTTGAATGTACATCGGGTAGACACTGGCAAAAGACATTCGGAATATTTTCTCATTATTCATCGCATTGTTATTATCTGGCTAAGATAATTATTATCGGTTAAAATTGTTCCGACAACTGCCGGCTCTACCCTTTGGCTACATACTGAATGCAGTAGCCTTCGGGATGCACCGGGCCCTTGAATAACATACACCCGCCACAATCTGTCTTAGACGCCGGCGGTATATGCAGACCGCAGTTGTCGCAAAAGCGGGTTGGATCCGGCGACTTATCGACATACCCAAAATTTTGACGCTTCTCGAGTTCTGGCGCACTTACGCCCGATAAATCATCACATGGCTGACCAGGTTTCGCCTGGTTTGTTTCCTCCGTGACAGGAGAATCCGAATTACAACCGGCGAACGTCAATACTCCCCCGAAAAACACACCAACAGAAGCAAAGCATCTGTTCATAAACCTCCTCCGCGAATATTCATTGTTACCCATTTCAAATCGTTTTAGGCGTTTTATTTAGTATCACTAACTACATCGATACGGATTAAAAAAGCAACCACGATCAAAAAATGACCCCTTCCAATTTGGCTGCACTATCCTTATCAAGGTAAAGAATGGCATTGCGATGATTCCTGAGTGAGGTGGACGGATAACTCTCATTCACTTCGCTGTTTATCGTATAATTTATTGCCGAAGCCTTGTTCCTGCCGGGCACGAGGCAAAAAATAGCATCTGCCTGAAGCAATGCAGGCACCGTGAGCGTGATAGCAAATGTGGGAACATCGTCAATACTGTCGAAGCAACCATCGTTTACCTGTTGCTGCCGGGAAATTTCATCCAATGCAACAACCTTTACGCCCCTCGGATCATTAAAGTCGGCAACATGCGGGTCATTAAACGCGATATGCGTGTTCTCCCCAATGCCCATGCAAACAATGTCTGTAGGATATTGTTGCAGAAGGCCGGAATACCTTTGACATTCATCATCGAGATTTTCAGCGTTGCCATTTATGTAATACGCTTTATTAACAGGCACCTTACCAAATAGTCTTTCCTTTAAGAACTGGCCAAACCGCTGTGGCGCTTCTTCGTCCAACCCCACATATTCATCCATGTGAAATACATTCACCTTGCTCCAATCCACATTTTTCCGTTTCGACAAAGCCGATAAAAATTCGTTTTGCGAAGGCGCAGCCGCAAAAATGATATTTACGAATTGCTGATCCGTTAACAGCTCCTCTATTTTTTTGCTTACCTCATAAGCTGCCTCATCGCCCATCTGCGTTCTGTTTTCATAAATCTTTACTTTCATCCTGTTGGCAGTCAGCTCTCTTATTTGTGCCATTTTCTAATATTTATGCTATTGATTTAAAATATTTGTTAAGCAGCAAGGCAAAGCGGGCCTTTTGTTATTTGGACAAAGGCAGTCTAACTAACTTCTTTGAACGAGCGCTTTCATAAATAGCCAGCACAATTTCAACCGATTTACGGCCCTCGGCCCCATCAACCAGCGGGCTATCACCTGTTTCCACCGCACGCATCATATCTTCTATCTGTTTTTTATGGCCCATGATACTGATATCAACAGGGTTGGAAACACCTCCATGCGATAACGCACCGCCCTTCATCGAGCTCCTTATTTTCTCATCACCACTCACAGCATCCCTGAACTCCCATTTTATTAAATCACTTTCTTCAATTATAGCGGTCCCTTTGGTACCCATAATCTCGATCCGCTTGTGCACTCCGGGAAATACAGCGGTAGAACATTCGACGGTTCCCAACGCGCCGTTGGAAAATTGCAGTGTTGCAACTATGGTATCCTCAACTTCGATATCCTTGTGGACGATATTGGCAGCGATGGCCTGAACCGCGTCCACAGGCCCCATGTACCATTGCAACAAATCCACCGAATGAATACCCTGGTTCATCAGCGCCCCGCCTCCGTCAAATTCCCAGGTTCCCCTCCATTTGCCCGATTGGTAATATTCTGCGCTCCTGTTCCACTTTACATACGCATCGCCCAATGCCAACCCACCAAACCTTTCGTCGTCGATTGCTTCTTTCAACTGCCTGCTTGCTTCATAAAACCGCGAGGGGAAAATAACGCCTACTTTCAGGCCGGCCCTTTTTGCGGCTTCAATTATCCGGTCGCACTTTTCGAGAGTCACCTCCAGCGGCTTTTCAATAATGCAATGCTTCCCCGCCGCAAGACTTTCAATTGCCGGATCAAGATGTATTCCCGATGGCGTGCAAATACATACAATATCTATCTGCGGTTGGCTCAGCAGCTCATCTAACGTAGTGTAGGCCAAACAACCATATTTCGTGGCAAGCGCATCGGCTTTATGCTTATTTATACTATATACGCCCCATAAACGGGCGTTCTCAATCGACTGTATGGCCCGGGCATGAACATCTGAAATGGCTCCCGCTCCTATTATCCCAAATCCAAACTCTTTTTTTTTCACAACGATAAATTGATTGGTCAGAAATTATTTTCAAAAACGATTTTATTCCTCTTAATTACCCGCTGAATTCGTATTTGCTTACCCTTCAGTCGAAATATGACAAAATCGCTATTACTATTAAAAGCATGATCGTTCTTTTTGAGCATCTCGGTCACATTGGTGGATGCCATCTGCCAGGCTTCACAAATACCGGTGAGATCATGATCGAAGAGCGTTTCCACATTTTCCAACAGCGACCTGGCGGCTCCCGCCAATAATCCATTTGAACCTTTGAGGGATACTCTTTTTTCCTCGTCTAATATCACTGTGCCGCCAATATGGCTCTGGTATTCGCCCGGCGCCATGCCCGCGAAACAGGTGGCGTCGCTGGTGAGTAAAGTCTTTGCCGCCTTATTTTTCATTACCACACTGATAAATGAGTCAGGCACATGCAGCCCGTCGGCGATAATACAGGCATGAAGCTCTTCAGTTGCCAGTTGATCCCAAATCATATTGGGATGGCGCGGCAGCAAAAGCGGAACAGCATTTCCCAAATGAGTGGATAAAGAAGCGCCGGCTTCAACGGCCCTCCTAATCTGCCCTGTATCCGCCATCGAATGACCTATTGATACCAGGATGCCATTTTCTTTGCAGTTCCTTATAAATGACTCAGAGCCTTTCCATTCGGGCGCAAGTGTAACAAGCTTTATTTTTCCTCCGGCTGCCCTTTGAAATTCTTTGAAAAGATTCCAGTCGGGCGCTTTTATAAATTTTTCGTTGTGGGCGCCTTTAGCGCCTTCCTGTGGCGAAACAAAGGGCCCTTCTAAATGAATACCCCAAATACAATCATCTACGAGCGGATTGGAGGCACATGCCCGGTAAATGATATGAGCAATTTTCAGGATATTCTCATCTGAATTGGTAACTATCGTTGGCAAGAACGCCGTTACACCCTGGCTCAATAAGTAATCTGTTGCATTTTTGATATCATCGACGGTTAATGCAGGCG
>CBIGXK010000224.1:0-6519 GCA_966193805.1 uncultured bacterium
GTATCATGCTGATTACAAACGTAGTGTTGAAGATCCTGAAGGTTTTTGGGGTGATATTGCTTCACAGTTTTATTGGAGAAAACCATGGAACAAAGTTCTTTCGTGGAATTTCAGGGAACCGAATATTAAATGGTTCGAAGGCGGAAAACTAAACATTACAGAAAATTGTCTTGACAGGCACGTCGCCAAACTCGGCGACACGCCCGCCATCATATGGGAGCCCAACGACCCGAACGAGCAATCGCAGACGCTCACTTACTCGCAACTCCTTTTTCGGGTTAAGCAGTTTGCCAATGTGCTGAAAAATAACGGCGTCAAAAAAGGCGACAGGATCTGCATCTACATGGGAATGGTGCCCGAACTCGTGATCGCGGTGCTGGCGTGTGCAAGGATCGGCGCCATCCATTCGGTTGTTTTCGGTGGGTTCAGCGCCACCAGCATAGCCGACCGACTCGAGGATGCACAGGGAAAATTTGTGATCACCTGCGACGGGGCCTTCCGCGGCAACAAGGAAATTCCGCTTAAGGCCATTATCGACGATGCGCTCGACCGCTGCCCGTTTGTGGAAAGGGTAATCGTGCTCAGCAGGACAAAAACACCGGTCAGCATGATGAAGGGGCGCGACGTGTGGTGGGAGAACGAGATCCGGAAAGTGGAAGAAATGGGCAACCCGGATTTTCCCGCCGAAGAGATGGATGCCGAAGACATGCTTTTCATTCTTTATACGTCCGGATCTACCGGCAAGCCGAAAGGCGTTGTTCATACCATCGGCGGCTACATGGTATATACCAATTACACGTTTCTCAACGTGTTCCAGTACAAGCCCGGCGAGATTTATTTCTGCACCGCAGATATCGGCTGGATCACCGGCCACAGCTACATTGTTTACGGGCCGCTGAGCGCGGGCGCAACTTCGCTGATCTTCGAAGGCATTCCTACATGGCCCGATGCCGGCAGGTTCTGGGATATTACCGACAAATACAAGGTGAATATTCTTTACACGGCGCCAACGGCCATCCGTTCGCTGATGAGCTATGGTACGGAGCCTGTGGAAAAACACGATTTGAGCTCGTTGAGGATACTCGGCACCGTTGGAGAGCCCATCAACGAGGAAGCATGGCATTGGTACGATGAAAAAATAGGAAAGAAGAAATGCCCGATAGTGGATACATGGTGGCAAACCGAAACGGCCGGCATCATGATCTCCAACCTGGCGGGAATTACGCCATCAAAACCTTCTTACGCCACTTTGCCGTTACCCGGGGTACAACCTGTTCTCATCGATGAAAAGGGCCAGGTGATCGAGGGTAATGGCGTAACGGGCAACCTGTGCATGCGTTTTCCGTGGCCGGGTATTCTCCGAACCACTTATGGCGATCATGAGCGGTGCCGGTTAAATTATTTCGCCTCTTACGACGATCTCTATTTTACCGGCGACGGTGCACTGAGAGACGAAGAGGGGCATTACAGGATTACCGGAAGGGTGGACGATGTGCTGAATGTAAGCGGTCACAGGATTGGTACCGCAGAAGTGGAGAATGCGATCAACATGCACACCGGCGTGGTGGAAAGTGCCGTAGTGGGCTTTCCGCACGACATAAAGGGCCAGGGCATCTATGCTTATGTCATCTGCTCGCAGCCACCCGACGATGCCGAGCTTATGCGCAAGGATATCTGCTCAACAGTGGCGAGGGTGATTGGGGCGATTGCCAAGCCGGATAAAATTCAGTTCGTGAATGGACTTCCTAAAACACGGAGCGGAAAAATAATGCGCAGGATCCTGAGAAAGATTGCAGAGGGCGAGATGAAGAACCTTGGCGACACCACCACACTGCTCGATCCGGGAGTGGTAGAGGAGATTAAGACGGGGAAGGTCTAGAGGCGGCAATGGGCAAAGGGCAAAGGTGAAACGGCAAAGGTGAAAGGTGAAACGGCAAAGGTGAAAGGGCAAGCGGCAAAGAGTTTCCCCCGCTGGCGGGGGTGGCGCGAAGCGCCGGGGGTGGACAAGCCATAAACGATAACAAAAGAACAATATACCTCAATACGGCGCATCGCGGAAAAGCCATTTAACTATTGCCCATTACCCATTCACGCCCTTCACTTCCTGATAATGACCTTCGTTCCCTGCTGCATGAACGAATACACTTCATCGAGATCGGCGTTTTTGAGTGATACGCACCCGGCGGTCCAGTTGGTATAATCATCCACCACAATATTGTCCCTGGGCCACGTGCCATGTATGCCTATGCCGCCTCCTATTCTCGCTGACTGCGGAATAACCCCCATCGTTTTTCTGCGCCGGAATTTTCGCCAGCTTTCGTCGTTGGGATAATCCAGCGCCATGAACTTGTGCCATTTATGATTCGGCACCTTGCTCACGATCTTAAAGGTCCCCTCCGGCGTGTTCCTGTCTCCTTCCATCATTTTATCGCCAAGCGATTTATTGCCGAACACAACGGGGTAGGTGGCGTACCATCCTATGTCGTCATAAACATGCATGCCGTAATCGCTTTTGTCAACGATCACATATACGTTGCCGGTAGGGCCCGAACTGAAGAGCCGCTTGCTGAAAAACCTGGAAGAATGTGAACGAAACGCAAAAAGACCGCAGACCGTAAGGACCAAAAGTCCTGGAATCATTGTCCGTTTCATGGGTGACCTTTTACGTAGAGACGGGCGATATCGATTAAAGTTTATTTAGTAAAAATAAATTTAACGGGATGGTAGTAAAGGGTCCGATAAAATTAACGGCTTGCCGGAATGAATATTTCAGTTATACAAAAGTTTAACAAATCGGTCCGCCTCACCAGTTGCTGAACCGGATTCCGAAGTTGTATGGCGTTTGATCGAGCCCATGCTCAAACATGCTCTTCGTTGCGTAGGATCCGTAGAGTTTAACGGGGCCCAGACTGATTTCACCTATGTATGAAACCTTAAACTTCCTCATGTCGAAATCGTCATGTTCTTTGTGCTTGCCCAATTCTCCGCCTACGGTTTTTTGCCTGGAAGAATAAAGATATCCGCCACTTACACCGGCGCTGAACCCAAAGCCATGTTTGTTGCCGGGTGTGAAATTGAAATTGAGCATGATGGGAACGGTGATATAGTCGGCAGCAAGTTTATTTTTTTTATAGTCCACGTTTTCCATGATCACCAGCGGCTGATTGTCGTCGCGGTACCGGACCGGTTCTTTGTACCTGTAGTTATTCATTTCAATGCCTAATCCGTATTTGAGATTAACAACGTGTTTGATCATGTTGAGGCGCTGCATGAACAGCCAGATGTTGATATTAACGGATTTAAAATTGCGTTGATCGAACCAGTTTTCATTTGCACCCACCGGCAGGTAGCCATTACCTATAGCCTGAGCGTAAGTTGTGTTGTCGTTTACCTGGTTGATGCCGAGGTCGAAGATGAACCAGTTGGTGGTGATATTAGGATTATTATTGCGGAAGATTTTGAGTGAACTGTCGAAATAACTTCTGTTCCTGTCCCTTCCGCTGCGTACGATGATCATGTTGCCGACCCTTATCGTATCGTTTTCCGGTTTTACGGTGGTGTCTGTTATCGTGTTTTCTGCCGGTTCATCCTGCGCAAAACCGTTCATTGCAATACATACGATTGCCAGTACTGTCAATATTCGTTTCATCAGTTAAATAGTTCAATTATTGAAATGAAGTTACTTTATCAAGAATGCGGGTCGCTTTTCTTATGACGCCGCGGAGTTTGGATTTTTTGGGTATTGTTGTGTTGGCGAAATATATCATTTCAGGTTCTTCTGCTTCAACATAGCTAACCTTTGCCGTTTGCAATTCGGTGGGTTCGCTTTCCAGTTGGATGTGTCTTGCGGATACGCGCACCTCAACATCATCCACGGGTATTTCTGCAATCGCCACATCCTGTTCGAATAGTGTGTGTTCGGGCGTTATTGTTGGCGTGGCTGGTTTATCAACATCCATTGCCGGTTGCCTATTGCCGTTTGCCGGTTGTCCACCCCCGGCGCTTCGCGCCACCCCCGCCAGCGGGGGATACTCATTGCCGCTTGCTGTTTGCTCATCTCCCGCCAGCGGGGGATACTCATTGCCGCTTGCCGGTTGCCGATTGCTGTTTGCCGGTTGCACTGTCCCCCTTTGGAGGGGGTGGTCCCGAAGGGACCGGGGGAGGACCGAATTATCCTTTGCCGTTTGCCCTTTGCCCTTTGCCGTTTCCTCATCGCCGCTTGCCGTTTGCCGTTTGCCGTTTTCCGGCTCTTCAACAATTGTGGCGACAGCCGGTTTACTCTTTTCAATGGGTTCCTGCCTGGCGGGCTGCAGATCGGAAGAGGCCACCTGTTCGTCGCGCACCATCTTTTTGTTATCCAGGTACAGCCATCCGACCATCGAGAACGTAATGAGCAGGATGGCAGCAGCGGCGAGCCTGAACCACGGTATCACTCTTCTCTCTTCTTCTTTCCTGTAAAGCTGCTCCTTATCTTCGAACACTATGCTGTCGTCGGGCGTAAATACCGTTTGCTGCATCATCACCAACTCTTCTTCCAGGTCCGGATTTTCTTTCACGAACGCTTCCACTGCGCGCTTCTCGTCGGCGCCAAGTTCTCCGTCGGTATAGAGGAGAAAGAATTCAACGTATGACTGCCTGCTGATTTGCATAAAATTGTTCTTCACTGTTCAAGAATATTTTCAGGGCTCACCAGGTAATTTTTCAGTAGCATCCTCGCCCTGTGGAGGTACACTTTTACCTGGCTCGGGTTCAGGTTGGTGATCTCACCGATCTCCTCATAGGAATAACCTTCATAGTCCTTCAGCAACACCAGCGACCGTTGGGTTTCGTTCAGCCTTGCCAAAGCTGTCTCGAGTACCTTCCGTGTATGCTGGCTCTGCCTGTTGTACACCACTCCCTCTTCCATCATTTCTTCTTTCACCATTATCACCCTGCCTTTCCTGATATGGTCTATCATCTGGTGATAGGCAACCGTGAAAAGGTACGACTTGCATCTTGCCCCGTCTATCGTGCTTCGGTTGATCCATAATTTTTCAAAAGCCGATTGCACCACATCCCTTGCATCCTCTTTATGACGCAAATTCTTAAGAATGAACCGGTACACGCCGTCAGCATGTTCTTTTACACATTGGTTATACTCGTTGTCGGTCATAAGCAGGAACGCAGCTCATTTAAATATCATCTCCTATAGGTAGTACGCGCTTTGAAAAGAGAATGTTACAGCCTCACGGGTATTTCTTTAAAACCAATCCCCTTACTTTTGTCGCCTTAACTACTTACCATGAACCAGCAATTTGTTGAACGCATCTCTGCGGAGCTCAATGAGATACGGTCTGCCGGACTGTATAAATCCGAAAGGGTCATCACATCGGCGCAGGGAGCCGAAATCACTGTAAACGGCAAAAAAGTCCTTAATTTTTGTGCAAATAACTACCTGGGACTTTCGTCTCATCCCAAAGTTATGGAAGCCGCCCGTAAATATGTCGACAACCGCGGTTACGGGCTGAGCAGCGTGCGCTTTATCTGCGGCACGCAGGATATTCATAAAGAGCTGGAGGCGAAGCTTTCCGCTTTTCTCGGCACAGAAGATACAATACTCTATGTTGCCGCATTCGATGCCAACGGAGGCGTATTTGAGCCTTTGTTCGGGGAAGAGGACGCGATCATTTCGGATGAGCTCAACCACGCGTCGATCATCGATGGCGTTAGGCTGTGCAAGGCCGCACGCTTTCGGTACCTCCACAATGACATGGCCGACCTTGAAAAACAACTCCAGGCTGCTTCACAGTCGCGCAGCCGCATTATTGTGACCGATGGATCGTTCAGCATGGACGGCACCATTGCGCAGCTGGACAAGATTTGCGGCCTGGCCGACGAATACGATGCGATCGTCATGATCGACGATTCACATTCTACGGGGTTTCTCGGACAAACGGGCCGTGGAACGCATGAGTACCGTGGCGTGACGGGAAGGGTCGACATCATCACCGGAACGCTCGGAAAGGCGCTGGGCGGGGCCTCCGGTGGATTTACCAGTGGCAGGAAAGAAGTGATCGATATGCTCAGGCAGCGGTCGCGGCCCTACCTGTTTTCTAACAGTCTTGCGCCTTCTATCGTTGGGGCAAGCATTACGGTGCTCGATCTGCTTAGCGAAACCACATCGCTGCGCGACAAGCTGGAATACAATACAAGATACTTCAGGGATAAGATGACGGCCGCTGGTTTCGACATCAGGCCCGGCGATCATCCCATTGTGCCGATCATGCTATATGATGCGGTAGTGGCGCAGAAATTCGCGGCGCGGCTGCTGGAAGAAGGGATTTATGTAATAGGATTTTTCTTTCCCGTAGTGCCGAAGGGGAAGGCCAGGATCAGGGTGCAGTTGAGTGCGGCTCACGAACAGGAACATCTTGACAGGGCCATTGACGCGTTTGTGAAAGTGGGGAAGGAGATGGGAAAGGGCAGTAGGCAGTAGGCAATGGGCAATGGGCAATGGGCAATAGGCAATGGGCAACCAGC
>CBIGXK010000225.1:0-6480 GCA_966193805.1 uncultured bacterium
CCCACTTCCCTGGCCCTTTCCATTGAACGCGCAGTGGACAGGTTCATGAAATTGATGCAGGCCAGCACCAGTATGAAAATGCCGACGAGTGAAAAAATATAAACATTTTGCAGGCTGCCCGTTGGGCCCGGCTGGCGGGAGGCCTTCGAATGAAGATAGGCGTCGGTAAACTTCTCGAACGAAATAGTATAGCCGTTATCGGTGTGGTATTTTTTTAAGAATTGCGGAACGCTTGCCTTTATTGTTTCGATGCTGGCTCCCGGTTTGAGCAGCAAATAAGTGTAGAAGTCCACATAACCCCACCAGTCGAATATTTCGGCGCGCCAGTTTTTAAACGTCGCCATCGAAACGAGGGCATTGAAGTTGAACTGCGAATTGGAGGGAACGTCTTCCATCACGCCGGTTACCATGAACGTTCCCGAATTTTCATATTTAAGCGACTTGCCCAACGCGCTGGTATTGCCAAAATATTTTTGTGCAACGCTTTTTGTCAGCACAATGCTGTTAATTCCCTGCAGCGCGGTGCGGCGGTCCCCTTCCAGCATCTTCCAACCAAACACATCGAACGCCGTCGAATCCATAAAAAGGATATTATCTTCCTGAAACCTTTTATTGCCGTATTGCAACAGCAGGGAGTTAGGGCTCGTAAAGCGCACGGCCTTTTCAATTGCAGGAAAATCAGCGGCAAGCGCCGGCGCCACCGGTGCATTACCCCATACCTGGAAATCTTCCGGCGCGGGTGGCGGAAGCACCTCTCCCTCATGCGAATTTCTGAATGTTTGGATAACGCGATATATCCGGTCGGCATTTGGATGATAACGGTCATAACTCAGTTCATGTCTTACGTAAAGGGCAATCAGCAGGCAGCATGCCATTCCTACGGCCAGGCCGGTGATGTTGATCAATGTGTACACCTTGCGGCGCATCAGGTTACGATAGGCTACCTTAAAAAAATGCTTGAACATGTGAATAGTTATTAGCCATTGAAAAGGAATAATGTGCCAGAAAAAACACAGAGGAAAATACAGCATTTTCGGACGCCGGTGTCCGTATTCGAACACTCTGGTGTACGCTTATGTGCCAACAACGCCCAAATTCCTACTTTCGCTAAACCAAAATGAAAAACACGATCGTTCCATCTTACCTTCTTTTTCTAAATTTATTACTCATGTCGGCCAACACGACGACTGCCCAGCAGCCTGCTCAACAACAAGGACATTTTGCAAATGTCAATGGCATCCGGATGTATTATGAAATTCATGGAAAGGGTGAACCGCTGGTGCTGATCCACGGGGGTGGCTCGACTATCGGCACCACCTTCGGAAGGGTTCTTCCGCTGTTTGCGCGCACGCATCAGGTAATAGCTGTGGAATTGCAGGCACATGGCCACACCTCCGACAGGAACGAGCCCGAGACGTTTGAACAGGATGCCGATGACGTCGCAACGCTCCTTCAACACCTTAACATCAACAAAGCTTCGCTCCTGGGATTCAGCAACGGCGGAACAACGGCCATGCAGGTTGCCATCCGCCATCCGCAATTGGTGGACAAACTGGTGATCGCCTCCGGGCTGTTCAGGCGAAACGGCGCATACCCATGGCTGTGGGCAGCGATGGACAAGGCAAAACTGGAGAATATGCCCAAGGAACTTAAGGAGGCTTTCCTGGAAATCAACCCCGACACCGCAGCACTGCAAAACATGCATGATAAGGACGCCAATAGAATGCGCGCTTTTAAAGATTTTGACGATGAGGACCTGAAAAATATCCAGGCAAAGGCCACCCTGATCGTGATAGCCGACCAGGACGTGGTTACGCCCGAACATGCCGTCGAAATGTATAGACTCGTTCCAAATGCCCGACTGGCTATTTTTCCCGGAACCCATGGAGCATACCTGGGAGAGATCACCACTTTAAAAGGCAACAGCAAGCTTTATGAGCCTGCCGTTGCCACGATCGAAGAATTTCTTCAGCAGAAGTGAATATTTAGATGAACAGATTTTTTTCGTTATAAAGGTCGTGACGGACTCACCGCATCTTCCAATGCCTGCCAATGGGATACTGGTACTCGAAAGAAACATCCTGAAGCTGCAAAGCTGCAGATATACTGTCGAACGCAGGTTGAGCGAGCGGGCCGTAAACGGGTTTATCCTGCACGGTGTTATCGGTAATTTCCACTACATAAAAGTAAGTGCTGTCTCTTTCCAGCGAATTGTCTTTACGTAAGGGGTGTTGTTTCAGAACGATATAGTTACCTGTAATGCCTGCCGCAAAGATATATGGCGGAACGATCCTGTCCTTTTTGTATAAGGCCCTGGAGCGTTGTATGTTTTTCCAGGTAAGATCATAATCTTTGACAATCAGTTCACTACGATCATCGATGCACGAGGTAAGCAACAGGCCGGTTAGAAAAGACACAACAACGACACAACCGATGCGTTTTCTTTCACGGTTCATACAAAAGTGTTTAGGGTGTTGCGAATGTAGCATTGACGCGAGTCAACCGCAACCGTAGAACTACGGTATTTGTCCACCCGATATACCGGGATCCGGAAGGGCGACGCTTAGGGAAAAATTATTTAGTAAGGAGATATTCCCATGCCTTGTCGTAAACATACTTTCCCGCCGAGGTTTTTGGAATGTATGAATCCACCCCCGTGCTGTTGTGAAATTTATCAATATTGGTTGTCGTTGGTATCCGCGACGTGATCAGCGTATGTGAATTACTGTAAGGATAAGCGTTCCAATCTACATTGATCCTGCCATTGTAGATATCCATCTTCATTGCCGTCCAGGTTGTTTTTACTTTCGGGTAGGGTACCAGTTCATCAGCAGTATGGGTCAATGCAAAGAACTTTGCCCTGTTGGCGGAGAGCAGTTCCCAATCAGGAATTTTACCATTGTTCAGGTAATCGATCATCGAAAACATGATCACCTTCTTTACAGGATAATATTTACCGATGACACCCGCAATGGCTCCTCCCTGCGAATGACCGGCCACTATTATTTTGCTCCAGTTGGGTTTGCCATTGAGCATATATTGGCCCCATCCCTGTGTGGGATGTTTACTGTTGAGATATACCAGCAATTTATACAGCCTGTTGATAACCGAGTTGGAAGCGTTTACACTCACTTTGGGATGCCGGTCGATGCCATCGATCACCTCCCTCCTCGCGCGGCTGTGGCAGGTAACATCGCCCGTGGCGCTGCAAAGTGGATTTCCGGCAACACGGTTATCATACATGAGACCGATGGAATGAAAGCCCAGGCTCGCAGCCTTTTGTGTAGTGGCTTTACAAACGGTGGGATTGCGGTACGTGCCGGGAAAAAACACATACAGCACATTTTTCAGCGTGACCCCTTCCTTTACAGAGGCAAAATGATTGGAAAGCACCGTGTTGATCTTCGAATCGGTCACGTTGGGGGCAATGTAATATTCCCGGGTGACACCGGTGGCAGTGGCTTCTGAAACATCGCCCGTTTTAAGGCCGGGTTTCAGCGTACCAATTAAAGATTCGTTCAATTCTTTGTGACACGCAGGCAATATGCAGAGAAGGAAAGACAACGAGGCACAGCACGTGAGCACCCTTAAGGCTTGCATTGGTTTAAGTTTAGAGGTCAGAACAATTCATTTATCACATGAGTCGGTAATGGACCACGGACGGATACACAAAAACTGGTTTTCCTGCTAATCAATAAACCTCTGGAAACCTCTGCGTTGGGATATTAAACTCGAAAAACAAATATAAATCGTTTTTTTAATCTGTCGAGTGCGTCAGGCTAAATTATTTTCCTCTCAAAACCGGATCTTCAGCCGCATTTTTCGTTTCCCTTTTTTAACATTCCAGGCCGGTCCTTCCTTCAGCAGGCGAAGGGCTTCGTTGTCGTGCGCCGGCGACAGCGACCGGAGTATTTTGAAGTTAACAGGAACGCCTTCGCTGTCAATTTCAAAACTGACTTCTTCTGTGCCGCTTTTCAGCGAATCATCGCTTTTGATTCTTTTATTGCTGTTGATGTATTCATCAAACGACTTCCAGCCGCCCTCCGGCGTTACCCGGCGGGTTTTATCCGCCGACCTGTTTTTATCTTTCGAGGAGCCATAGCCTACTACAACCACATCGCTCAGCTCCGCATCGGATAACACCGGCGTATCCGGTGGCCTCGGATTCTTTTTCTGAACAACAACGCCGGCTGTCCTTCCCTGCAATGCTCTTTGAAGAGTATCGTTAGCGCCGGCCTTTGCAAGTGCCTCTTGTTTTGAAAAAATGGAGCTGTCGATGTGTCTCGCGCGATTGTCTTGCGGTACAACAACCTGCCGCTTATGTAACAGGGATTCTTTTGGTGCAGCAGCGGCGTCGTTATGTGCGGGAGGTTTTTCTGTATGCGATGGCTTTTGTTTTGCCGGTTTTTCTTCTGTTTTATTCTGTGGCGCCGGCAGCGTATCAGTGATGATTGTTGCTGCAACGGGCGCAGTTGCCGGTGTATCGGCCTCAAAACGTTCCATTTTCGCAAGTGTACTGCTTTTAACGGGCCGCTCGCTGTTCACAAAATATACTATTGCAACGGCTGTAACCAATATAACAACAACCGCCGCCGCTTTCCACCAGATACCGATTATATTTCGGGTATCGGTAGTCCGGGTGTCCCGAATTCGTTTCCTCAATTCATCAGTGGAACTATTGAACGTTTCTTCACCATAATTTTCGATGGCATATTGCGCACCTTCAATCGCATCCGCCAAAAACGGATCTTCAAGCGCAGCCTTCTCTATGGCATGCATTTCAGCCGGCGTCATTCGGCCCGCGACATATCTTTTTATATCTTCTATGGTAAAAACATGGTTCATTTCTCAGGAATTTGAATTTTCTGTTCCATGCATATCTTCAGGTTCCTGCGGCCGTTCTGCACGAGGCTCCGCACCTTGTTCCAATCCATGTGTTTTTGTTCGGCAATTTCCTTGTATGACCGTTCTTTCAGGTAAAAAAGATCTATCACCAGTTTCTGCTCGGCCGACAACTTCTCCATGCAATCATTTAACTGGTTCAACCTGAATTCGGTTTCATTTTTATCTTCCTGATGCATTTCGGCGGCAAATTGCATAACGCCGGTATCCAAACTCACCACCTGCTTGTTCGACGCTGCACGCAATTGCATAAGGCAGTGATTCTTAGCGAGCGTGTACAGCCAGCTTTTAAAATTGGAAACTTCATGTACCAGCAATTTCTTTGCAACCTGACCATAAATATCCATCACCGCATCTTTGGCCGCCTCGTTATCGCGCAGGTATTTAATACATACGGCAAAAACCATCTCCATGTAATGTTCATACAAACGCGCAACGAAATCCTGGTTGCCCGAACGTTTGTATTGTTCAATAAGGTCGTTATCTGCTAACGGAACGGATGACGCTTTATGTAATTCCGGGCTTTTCAACATCCAGTAAGAAATTGATGATTTATGAAGTACATATTTTCCATTCTGCTACTGCCGTTCATTTTGCTTACCGGTAATGATATACAATTAAAAGGTAAGATTATTGATGCAAAAACAGGTGCACCCGTTGCATACGCGACCATCAAGGCAAAAAACCAGAACACAGTTGTACTGTCGGGGCGCGATGGCAGCTTTACCCTTTCAGTGCCCGAAAAAGCAAGACAATTAATATGTTCCGCTGCCGGGTATGGCACGGTCACGGTAAAGATCGACAGGAGTGTTGCGGAAATGGTCATAAAAATGGAACCGGAAGAACAAAACCTGGAAGAAGTGGTGGTATCGGCATATGGAATTGCTGCACCGGACCGGGCATACGAACCAGCATTAAGCAAGGCGCTTTCCGGAAGAACGGCGGGCATTGCCATTACGCAATCCGCGAAAATGCGCAGGCGGCCATCTTCAAACGTATCGCAGTACAACACCGAAGATTATGATGCGATTACCGAAAACCGGTTTCTTGAAACTTCAACGAACCCGCTTTCCACTTTCGCCATCGACGTTGATGGCGCCTCGTACAGCAACGTACGGCGCTTTCTTACGAATGGCCAGCTGCCGCCATCCGGTTCGGTAAGGGTGGAGGAGATGATCAATTACTTTCACTATAATTATCCCCAGCCTGAAAATAATGATCCCTTTTCGATCAATACCGAAGCAGGGGTGTGCCCGTGGAACCCCGGTCACCAATTGGTGATGATTGGGCTGCAGGGAAAAAAAGTTCCTGCTGAAAATCTACCGCCATCGAACCTCGTCTTCTTAATTGATGTATCCGGCTCGATGATGGATGAAAACAAGTTGCCGCTTGTCAGGTCGTCCATGAAATTGCTTGCGGAACAATTGCGTGAAGAAGATAAAGTGTCGATAGTGGTATATGCAGGCAACGCCGGTTTAGTATTGCCGGCCACAAGCGGCAGCAATAAACAAAAAATAAAAGATGCCATCGAATCGCTCGAAGCAGGGGGTTCAACTGCAGGCGGAGCGAGCATACAAT
>CBIGXK010000226.1:0-6451 GCA_966193805.1 uncultured bacterium
TATTTAACCTGATTTGAAACAAAATAAAATGAACTGATGGCTAAAAGAAAATTTGTAAATATTCAAAAACCAAGCTGTATGAGAAAAAATCACTGCTTTGCCATCCTTCGCCAGCAAAGCAATGCGCGAAAGCTAATGCATAGTTCGCTGCTCTGCCTGTTATGGGTGCTCATCTTCGCCGCGCCCGCTGCGGCACAATCCAAAAAAATCACTGGTAAAGTAACCGACGAGAACAACAGTCCCCTCGAAGGCGCAAGCGTAAGGCTCGAGTCGGCCACAACAGGCACGGCCAGCAATGCAAACGGAAATTACTCGATCAACGTACCTGAATCGGCCGACAGCCTGGTTTTTTCGATGGTAGGGTACACTGAAAAAAAACTGGCAATACCAGGTGGTACAATTTTGAACGTGGTACTGCAAAATGAAGCGGCCGGCCTCAATGAAGTGGTGGTAGTTGGTTACGGCACACAGAAGAAAGCGAATTTAACAGGTTCGGTGGCCACCATCAGCAGCGACCAAATTGAGCACCGCCCCAATATTTCCACTTCCAACGCCTTGCAGGGGCTCGCAGCGGGCGTTACCGTTACCTCGCAAACAGGCTCGCCGGGTGGAGACGCCGGCCAAATCCGGATAAGGGGTATCAACTCTTTTGGCGGTTCCAACAGCAACCCGTTGGTGGTCATCGATGGGGTGGCCGGCTCGCTCGATGATGTGGATCCCAACCTGATTGCGTCGGTATCCATATTAAAAGATGCCGCCTCGGCCGCTATTTATGGTTCCAGGGCCGCCAACGGTGTAATACTCGTTACCACCAAACGCGCAAAAGATAAGATGTCGGTGAACTACCGCGGATATGTTGGAAAGCAAACGCCAACGGCGATCCCGAAAGTTACAGACGGCCTCACTTACATGAAGGTGTTCAACGATGCCAGCATGAACGATAACGGTATAAATATTTATAGCGACGAGGATATCGAGAACTTCAGGCAGAGTTATGCCGGGAACCCTGGCAATTACGACTGGCAGGATCAAATACTGCAGGGAAGCGGTTTGATGCACAGCCATTTTATTTCGGTGATGGTGAACAGCGGCATCGTTCGCGCGGCTCCGTCGCTGAGTTTCGTGGACCAGGAAGGCATCATCAAGAATACCAACTTCAAGCGTTTTATATTCCGCAACAACCTGGATATTACACCCAGCGACAAGTTCAGCATCAAGTTTGACGTTGCGGTTACCAATAAGAACAGGACGCAAATTGCAGATGAAGGAACCATATGGAACTACCTGGGAAGAATGCCTACGAATATACCTATCCGTTATGGAGACTTATGGTCGGACGGCTGGGTGAAAATTAACCCGGTGGGTTATATTGAAGACGGAGGAAACCGAAAAACCAACAACCTTGAATTTTGGGGCAACCTTAGCCTCAACTATGAGCCCACAAAGTGGTTGTCGCTAACCGGTATGGTCGCCCCCCGCTATCTGACGCGAAACGTACACGCATTCACGAAAAGTTTGATGACGTATTATGAAGACGGCTCGGAAGCGGGTGCAGCAAATACGTTCACTGATCTGACCGAAGCGGCATACAGGTATTTCTACGGCACATATCAATTTCAGGCCACTGCACAAAAAGATTTCGGCGATCATCATTTCAAGCTGATGGCCGGAACGTCGAGGGAAACGTACGACGAGAAGTATTTGTCGGGTTACAGAAGAGACTTCACCTATGATAACTATGAAGTGCTTGCCGCGGGCGCCGATAACGAAACGAAGGATAACAACAGCTTGCGCAACCAGTGGATATTGGTATCGGGTTTTGGAAGGTTCAATTATGATTTCCTCGGAAAATACCTGTTTGAAGCCAACTTCAGGTATGATGGCACATCGCGTTTTATCAATGATAACCGATGGGCCGGATTTCCTTCTTTCTCGGCCGGATGGCTCATTTCCAAAGAATCTTTTATGGATGGCATCAGCCCTGTGGTGAAGATGTTGAAGATAAGGGGTTCATGGGGTAAGCTGGGGAATCAGAATATCGGCAATTCTTATTATCCTTTTGCAGAAGCCTTGTCGTTGGGAAGTGTTTCGATGGGAGGCAATATCTACCAGATGGTGGCACAAACAACACTCTCGAATCCCGACCTGCGTTGGGAGGAAACTGTGATGAAAGGAATTGGCCTCGATGCGAATTTGTTTAACAAGCTGTCCATAACATTCGACTTGTATGATAAACTTACCGATGGCATCCTGCTGAAACTAAATACTTCGGAGTTGACGGGATTAGCATCTCCCTATCAGAACGCGGCGGTGGTAAGCAATAAGGGTTGGGAATTTTCTGCACGGTACGACGACCGATGGGGCGATTTCAACCTCGGCGTTGGCATCAACGTGTCGGATGTGAAGAACAAAATTATCGACATGAACGGCCAAACATCGGGAGAATTATTGCGCCAGCAGGAAGGATATGCCATTAATTCGATCTACGGTTACAGGGCAAATGGTTTTTACCAAACACAGGAAGAAATTGACAACGGCCCCGAACAAATCGGAACCCTCAAACCTGGCGACGTACGTTACGTGGATGTTGCCGGGGCATTTGATGCCGACGGTAAAGCTGTTCCGGATGGTAAAATTACCGACAATGACAAGGTGATCATCGGCAGCACGATTCCCCGTTACACTTATGGAGGTAATATAGATTTGGGATGGAAAGGTTTTCGGTTAAACGCATTCTTCCAGGGCGTGGGCAAGGTGGATGGCTATCTGAATGCACACTACGTTATACCCGCTGCCAACTCCAGCGCCATCAAGCCATGGCAACTGGATTACTGGAGCGAAGACAATAAAGATGCTGCGCTGCCACGCGTATCCATCACGTCTACCAACAACACACAGAACTCTACTTTATGGATGAGAAGCGCGTCGTATTTCCGTTTGAAGAACATTCAGCTCGGTTATGAAATACCCACAGGGTTTTTAAATAAATATGGATTGCAAAGCGCATTTATCTATGTAAACGGACAAAACGTATTCACCCAAACCAAATTTTATGAAGGATACGATCCTGAAATTAACTACGATGCCGGCGCGTCGGATGGCGTAGCACTGGGCGCAGGTAATTTCTATCCACAGGTTAAGGTATTCACATTTGGTATTGACTTAAAATTCTAGAAGACAATGAAAACGTTCAATAACATAAATATAATTGCAGCTATAGCATTGGGATCGATGCTAACGCTGTCTGCCTGCAGCAAAATTGATCGCTTCTCGCTGAATGGTCCGTCAACAGGTAAATTCCCTGCAACGCCGCAAGAGGCAGAAATGGGATTGTTTGGCGCTTATCAGTCTTTAAGCGAACTCGACGCTTCCAGCACGCCCATCTGGCACGTGATGGATAACATTACCGACATCGGTTATGCGCGACCCGGTAACAATTACACGTCGCCGATTACGAGCGCCGTTACTACGGACAATGCTTTAGCCACCAAGCCATGGGAGTATTACTACCGCAGCATCGCGCGCTGCCATACTGTTCTTGATAACATGGAGCAGATAAAAGGCCTGATGTCTGCGGAAGAATATGATGAACTGGATGCGGAATTGCGTTTTATCAGGGCCTATTCTTATTCGCAATTGATAGAGCTGTACGGCGATGTTCCTTTGCTCACAGCTTCGGTTGATTTGGAAAATTCAAGTGTTGCCAGAACGCCGAAGAGCGAGATCCAAACATTTTTGCTTGACGAACTAACGGCTATTGCCGACAAGCTTCCGGCGTCACAGGCGCAGTTTGGAAATGTGAGAGCGTCGAGCGTGGCCGCGTATATGCTGAAGGCAAGGATCGCGCTATACGCCAACCAATACAAAGTTGCAGCCGAGGCATCGAAAATGGCCATTGACCTGTCTGCAGGCATACATGAACTAACGCCTTTCAATACTTCGATCGATTTTGTTGGCAAGGATCATAGCGCAGGCGAACCTGATGTATCGAATATCTTTGGACATGAAGGTTTCAAGACGAGCAAGGAATGGATCTGGGTGGCTGAATATAATTTGTCGGTTCCCGGCAATACGCATAACCAGCAATATTATGCTGCGTCGCGCCTGGGCAAAGGCGTTTCTTACTGGGGCCCCACACAGGACCTGATCAGCACTTTCCAGGCGATTGACGGATTACCTATTACGGAATCTCCGCTATACGATGCCTCGAAGCCATTTGAAAACCGCGATCCCAGGCTGGACATGTATTGTGTGCGCCCGCACTCTCGCTATATGGGCTACCAGTTTGAGCCGAATACCAGTTTTTCAACTGTGTTCAACTACTGGCCGGTGATCAATGGAGAAAGCAGCACGCCGAGCACGGTAAAGAATAACGATGCAACAAATGCTTACCGGTCGTTCAGCGGCTATTTGTGGCGCAAGCCGGTGGATATCGCTGATTTTTCTTCCACATCGGTGAGCGGCAAATCGGATTTGAACGTCGGCATTTTCCGTTACGCCGAACTGCTGTTGATCTATGCAGAGGCTAAGATCGAGGCCAACGAAATTGACAATACCGTTTACGACGCCATCAATGAGATTCGCCGCCGTGCACACATGCCCGATTTACCCGATGGTTTGTCGCAGGCTGACTTAAGGAAAGCCCTGCGCTACGAGCGCAAAGTGGAACTGGCGAATGACGGCTTGAGGTGGTATGACCTGCGCCGTTGGGGAATTGCCAATGATGTTATGAATGGATATTTATACCTTAACCGTGATGCGAAGGAATGGACCGGCGATGTGCTGGTAGGTTTTGATGAAAGCTATACGCCGATTTACAATCATGCCGAGGCCAGTAAATATTTCACTACGCAGGAAGTTGTGTATCGCGAAAACAAGGATGAACTGTGGCCGATTCCTAAATCGGAAATGGATGTAAATAACAACCTGGTGCAGAACCCGGGCTATTAGGTGTTTTTAAAAGAATATGAATTGCATGGGATGAAAGGATTGCTAAGCCCTGAAAGGAGACGCTGGTTTATCGTGGCCATTATTTTTCTGGCTATCGTG
Source organism: uncultured bacterium (assembly GCA_966193805.1). GTDB lineage: Bacteria > Bacteroidota > Bacteroidia > Chitinophagales > Chitinophagaceae > Flavitalea. The sequence goes on from CBIGXK010000226.1 coordinate 5,050, forward strand.
TTCAATTATATAGACAGGCAAATTTTGTCAGTATTGAAGCCTGTGCTAAAAGATGAGTTCAGCATGGATGACGGCGGCTATGCGATGATCCTGAATGTATTCACTATATGTTATGCCATCATGTATCCTATTACCGGCTGGATGGTGGACAGGCTGGGCGCCAGGATGGTAATGTTTTTCGGGGTAATTGCGTGGTCGCTGGCCTGCATTGGCGGCGGCATCTCGAGAACCATTGGTCAGTTCGGTTTTTTCCGCGGACTGCTGGGCGCAGCGGAGCCCACTAATTTCCCGGCGCAGTTGCAGGTGGTGACAGTGTGGTTCCCGGGTAAGTTGCGTGCAACTGCCAACAGTCTTTGCGTGGCGGGCAGCTCTATCGGCGCCATCATTGCGCCGCCGGTCATCGCATGGCTGGCGCTGACATACAACTGGCAAACGGCTTTTATCGCAATGGGCGTCATCGGCCTCGTGATCGCTGTATTGTGGAAGGTCATTTATAGGGAACCACCGCCGCACATCCTCCAGGCGGCAACTGATTCAACAACCGGCGGCTTATCGGCGTCCTTCCGGTGGAAGCAGCTTTGGGGCACGCGCAGCTTATGGGGCGTCATACTGATACGCTTTGTCAGCGATCCGGTTTGGTACTTCTGCCTTTTTTGGTTGCCGGGATATCTGCAGGAGGAGTCGGGACTCACCCTTGCACAGGTGGGCATGTTCGGATGGATACCGTTTTTGTTCGCTGATGTAGGCGCCATCGCCACTTCGGCATGGTCGGATAAGCTGGTGAGAAAGGGTCACGCGCCTCTAAGAGCAAGAAAGCTGATGCTGACGGCAGTTGCGGTGCTTAGTCCTTTGTGCATACTCACGCCCTACCTGAGCAGTGCGTGGGCCACTTTGGCGGTGTTCAGCATCGTGGCCATTGCCTGCCTCAGTTGGTTGTTTACCATCAGCGTGGTGGTGGCAGAAGCTTTCCCGGTAAAAAATGTGGCGAGCGTGCTCGGTATTGCAGGAGGCTTTGGTGCATTGGGTGCTGTGCTGTTCAATTATTTTGTAGGAGAGTTTATCGGCACGCTGGGCGCCGGGAAAATATTTATCGCCATGGGTTTTCTGCACCCCATTGCCGTATTGCTTTTATGGACGATGGTGCGGCGTGAAAAACCTCTAAACGCATCTTCCGAAAAAAATGATGCTGCTTCTAATGTAAATACAGTCTGATGAAAAATAGTATAACAAAAAAAATTACAGAGCCCGCAAGCGAAATTAATGTTAGAAAAGAAACAGATGTTCTCGTCATCGGTGGCGGGCCGTCGGGAATTATGGCCGCGTTGGCAGCTGCCGAGGATGGTCTAAATGTGATGCTGATCGAGAGCCGGAGCTTCGTGGGCGGCAACATGACGATCGGCCT
>CBIGXK010000227.1:0-6429 GCA_966193805.1 uncultured bacterium
GTCCTTAGCCATTTGCCTTCTGCTTCTCGCCTGCAAAAAAGACGATTCAGAAAACCAGACGCCATGGAAATGCGTTGACTCCTCCCAAACCCTGGACTCATCGGTAATTGCCAACAAAATACCCGGTACATGGCAATTCGTACAAGAGCGCGCAGGATCCAATGGGGAGGTGTTTATGGCCGACAAAAACATCCAGGTAACTTTTGAACCAAATTTCACCTTTACAGTTGTCGAAAACTCGTCTGTCATCACACAGGGCGACTGGCGACTAAAAAAGTTTTTTGATATTCCGAAAGAATGGGAACTGGATGTTAGTTCACCAAGTCGCTATTTGCGCGGGCGCATCGTTTTTTGTGACAACCAACTGGTGTTCAGTTACAGCGCCCTGGATGGCAATGACAAACTATTTAAAAGAAAGGATAAATAGTCGCCTGTCAATTTCCACAACAAATCATCTTATTCAACATACCTCAACATGAAATTTGAAAAACATGCGGGTAGCGCTTGCGGGCCATAGTGATGCAGGCCGGGGCGCGGACTCCTGTCCCACGGCGGCAAAAACGATGCGTCGAGCGCATCACGATAACCGTCAACAGGCTGCCATTCATCCGCTCCTTCCCTCCAATAAAACTGCATCAAATATCCTTTGCGAACCTTAATCATCAACTCCATGCCGTCCACATTCGTTAAACGCTGCCGCGCAACAACCGATCTTTTTCCTTCTTTCACCTGCCATACCTCCAAAAAATCTCCTTTAACACCCACACCTACCGCCTCCGAAACATCACCATACACTGCTAATCCTTTTAAAGCAGAATTTTTATTGTCAACTGTCACCGACATATCATAATCTCCCGAAAAAGGCCGCATCGTAACCACCGTTCCAACAGAATCTGTACCCATGCCACCCGACAAACACAACTGACCATCGCCCACCTTAACAACCGGATCGGCATACCTGAAATCCCATTGCCAACGATCAGAAAGTTGAGCAGAACGAAACGCATCAGTAATAATATTTTCTTGTCCCACGCCCGCAATATTATCCGTAAAAAACACCGGCCATCCATCCGACCACTCAAACCCGGTCAACAAACCCTGCCGGCCCGTATAAACATTGTCTTTCTTGCTGTACGCATGATACATGTACAACCATTTATCATCAGCAGCGCGCACCACCGTTCCATGCCCGGGGCACTTCCACATGTCGCCCGCATCTAACACCGGGTTATTCGGATCGTTAACATAAGGTCCCCGCAATGAAGCAGACCGTGCCACGCGAACATTATAGCTGCACGCCCTTCCGCAACATGCGCCGGCCGAATAAAACAGGTAGAAAAAATTATCGTGTCGAACAATGCATTGCCCTTCCAGGCCCCGGCCGGCAGTGTCGCGAAGCAACGTAAATGGCTCTCCAATCAAATGAAGTCCGTCGTTGCTCAGTTGCGCACCCAATAATTCAATGGGCCTTCGATCGAGCCCGTAAGCCTTCCAGGTGATGTATAATTCATTGTTACCCTCTATCACAAATGCATCTATCGCCTCTTTTCCAAATTCCACCACAACACCGTGATCAATGAAGCCTTTTTCCGGATCATTTGAAGTGGCTACCCCAATACACGAAACGCTGTCGGACGCCCTTCGGGCGGTGTAATACACGTAATACACACCATTGCGATAAAATAATTCGGGCGCCCAGAAGGAAGACATCGCCCAGGAAGGCGATTTTTTAAAAACATATCCTGCGGATGTCCAGTTTCTACCATCGGCAGAGGTAAAAATAGGGTAGTGCGGCGCCCATTCGGACGAGGTGCCTGTTGCGTAATAAGTTCCATCAACGTAGATAACAGAAGGATCCGCAAAGTCGCCGGGTATCGCGGCAGCCTGGTTGTGTTTATTCTCTTTATTGTGATCGGTGCCCTGCCCAAATAAAGGACAACCCGCAGCAACGATCATAAATATCAACAACGAAGCATTAGTAAGCCAGTTCAGTTTCCACATCCTTTTCATATAACCCTTTATACAAATGAGGATGCAAGATATTCATCTTAACTATGAAATGTTTCACCTGACGAGCATAACCGTTCCTTTTTGAAGTACAGGTCCTTTGTCGTCGGTACCGGAGATAAAATAAACATACACGCCGGCCGGTGAAGGTTGGCCGTTAAGCGTGCCGTTCCACACCTGGCTAATGTTGTTGGTCGAAAAAACTTTATTGCCCCATCTGTCGAACACGGAAAACTCTTTAAGGCCAATAGACGTTCCCTCTGGTATCCTGAAGACATCGTTTTTGCCGTCGCGGTTCGGTGAAAACGCATTGGGCATGAACAGGGCGGATCTGATATTGATTTTGGAAAACGCTTCCACAACGCAACCATTTTGTGCCATCACCTGCAGATTAAGCTGAATGCTTTCTCGTAGCGGAATCGTCGTTGTTTGCAATGATGAAGGATCAACAAGCATTGCCTCAGGATTCCACCTGAACGACGCCATCTTACCTTCAACAACCGCCTGAACGGGCACCTTCACTCCGCGCTTTGCGATAGTGTCAACAGGAGTTAAATGAACCGACGGCGCGTCCTTCACCGTAAATACAATGGTGTTCGATTGGACCGGAGCGGCATCGCAAACGTCGTTACCCGGCATTACCACACATAGTAGTTGATCTTTATCGGATAAAGCACTGCTTTTGAAAACAGCACCGTTTTCCGCGTATTCCGCACCATTCAACTTCCATTGATAAGACGGGAAAGTGCCTGCATTGACGGCTGTTGCACGAATCTCAACGTCGTCGCCTTTACAAATAGTTGTTGAAGCCACATCGATCGTGGCGGATGTACTCGTGCGCTGTTTAACGCTCAATACTATTTCATTCGATTTTGTCGTAGCTACGCTGCTGCAGGGAAAGGAAGGATCGACTGTTACAACACAAGTGATCCTGTCGCCATTTGACGGAGATGAAATAATGAGCGAATCGGTTGTTCCCACATTTACACCATTTACCTGCCACTGGTACGCAGGATGAGTGCCCGAATTTCGGGCAGCCGCGAATAATTTCACAGGAGAGCCCTCGCACACCGTTTCATTTTGTGCGGAGATGCTTACCGAAGGATCCGTTGAACCGCCACCCTGTATCATAATAGTGTTCGACATTACCGCGCCTCCGTTGATGCAGATGGACGCGTCAGTGTAATAGCAGGTCACCACGTCGCCGGGATGCAGCTCGCTCGTGATGAGCACGGGGCCGCCACTGGGTTGTCGTTTTTCATTGATTTTCCAGGTAAATACCGGCAAAACGCCGGCATTCGTCACGCCTGCCTGGAACTTTATCGATCCGCATCTGCAAAGAAAGTCGGATGAAGCCGTGATGTTAATTTCCGGTTGAATATTGTTGTGGCTGGTTTTGATAATTATTTGGTCGGATACAGGGGCCTCCGCAACACCGCAGGAACTGGCGGGAACGATGGTGCATTTGACAACATCATTCTCTCTCAGGTCCGATGCCGTATAATACGGGCTGTTACCGCCTACAGGCGTTCCATTTTTCTCCCATTGAAAAACGGTATTTATTCCGGCGTTCTTTACCGAAGCCGTTAACGTAGTTGCTCTTCCGGCACACACCGCGGCGGTTGCAGGATCTATTTTTACCTCAGGATGCACTGCCGCGCCTTCCGGGGCCAGTTTAATGATCATGAGATCGGCGCAGGAGCCCACTGATCCCGCCGATTTGTGATAACCGGCAATAGTTTGTGAACAGGTGTAGGCTGCAATAACATAGCTGTTGTCGGCGAGCGGCGCCACGCTATGTCCTTCTTCATATAAATTTCCGCCAAAGCTTTTTTGCCATTGCATCACACCCGTACCGTTGATCTTAAATAACCACATATCTTCCGATCCCTTATTGCACGACAGGTCGCCGTCGCCGGATTCTGCAGTGCCGGTAACAACATAACCTCCATCATATGTGCGTTCGATCCCAAAAGCCTGCTCGTTAAATGATCCGCCGTAACATTTATCCCAAATAATATTTCCGGTAGCCGACACCTCAGTTATCCAGCAATCGGAGGAGGCGCTGAGTGAATTGTGACGATTGTGCACGTCACCATCGCCTGAACTGGCGGTGGAAGCCATGATGTATCCGCCGTTATTCGAATGGGTAATTGCCATACCCACTTCAAACATAGATCCGCCAAGGCTCTTTTGCCACTGCAGGTTACCTGTTGACGATAATTTAACTAGCCATGCATCGCTGTTTCCATGGAGCCCTGAAACGTTGCCATCGTTCGAGTACGTTCTTCCTGTAACTACACATCCGCCATCGGGCGATACCGCCAGGGCAAACGCCTCTTCATCGAGCGAGCCGCCGAGCGTTTTCTGCCAAACGAGATCGCCGGTGGCATTTAATTTGATCACCCAGTAATCCCTTCCGCCATGATTTCCCGATACATCACCGTCGTTTGAATCTGTATGTCCGCCGATGATATATCCCTTATCGGGGGTGATGCCGATGGCATAAGCATATTCATTTTTGGAGCCGCCATAATTTTTCTTCCACTCCACTTCACCTTTACTGTTCAGCTTGATAAGATAGTAGTCGAGACCCGTTGGCGTTACATTGCATTCGCGCTTCCATGATGACAGCGACACTGCATAACCTCCATCGGGCGTCTGCACAATATCCGGCATCAACACTGATCCTGCCTTAATATGATTTTCCCATTCGATATGGCCCGCATGATCGAATTTCAACACCCAGATGTAATCATCGATATAATATATTCCATTACCTGCGGAAGTAATTGTGCCTTCCCTGTATGCCACCACAACATAGCCACCGTCGGCGGTAGCTCTTATTTTTCTTGGATAGTCGCCGTTTTCATTGCCGATAATGCGGTACCATTCGACATCAGGAGCTTGTGCAAGCAAATGCACAGGAAGGTTAAACAGGAGGAGCAAACAAATAAAGACGGGTGTTTTCATAGGATAACGCGTAGCAGCGGTTATACGCGAACAAGATAATAAACAAATGATGTGTATGCCAGTCTTTGCTGCACAACTACGTATTTCCATGTAGCGGCGAGGCTAAAAAAAAACCGGGATCGGATAACCGACCCCGGCAATGAAATCATTTTTATATTACTAATTGATCACCAACTTCACTACTTCCTTATCAGTTACCAGTAAGTATGTGCCCGAGCTTACATGGCCCACGTTTACCTGGTTCCTGCCCGGGCTTAATTGTCTTACCAGCAAAACTCTGCCTTCCATGCTTTTCAGCAGCATCGTTGTCTTCTCCTTCACATTCACTTCGAGTAAGCCGTTCACAACAGGGTTTCCGAGTATCAACAAGTGCTCCGACTTGCCGGCAAACCGTACGATCTGCACGTTGCTGTATTTAGAATTGTTATCAATGTCGCGCTGCAGCAACCGGTAGTAGTTGGCGCCGTTAACGGGTTTGCTGTGTGTAAACCTGTAGGTGCGAAGGCCATCACTATTGCCAGCGGCGGCAACCATTCCTACTTCCGTCCACACTGTGCCGTTACTGCTATGCTGCACCACAAAATCTTTTGTTCGCTCTTCATTTGCGGTTTTCCATTCAAGGGCAACGGCACCGGCCTGTATCCTCGCAGAAAAGTCAACCCAGGTTAATGGCAGGGGTATCGACGTAGAGCCAATGGCAAAGTCGGAGAAGCTGCTTAAGCCGGTGATCACAAGCTTGCCCACGAGGCCATCAGCTTTGCGATCAACAACCTTGTCGGTGATCTCCACCCAGTTTGAACTGGAATTGCTGCGTTTCAACACGCGCGCATCGTTCCATTCAGCTTCGGTTTTATTCAACTCCGAAAAATCAAGCACAATAACGTAATTACCCGGGCTCGCAGCCGAAGACGTTACGGTGTAATACAATTGCTCAACCGATTTCAATCCACTGGGCAATCCCTGTGCAAAATTGGTAGGATAGGTATCAACAAATTTACTATCGGTGATAGTAGTTCCTCCAACGATTACGCCATCGGTAAAAGTTACGTTTACACCATCGTCTGCCAGACCCGCCGAAGAGCTCTTTGACGATGCGCCCATCTGGTAGTCGTTTGTAACACGATTGTTGATCACCGCTTTTACGGGATTGCTGGTAAGATAATTGGTGGCGATTCCACCGCCTTTGTAAGGATAGATCGCATAGTGGTAATCGGTAGCAGCGGCGGCTGAGTAATCGGTTACTGATGTTAGTGCGCCGACATAAATAATTTCGCCTCCGGTAACCACACCTGCAGTGTAGGCCGTTCCGTCTACGGGCACGAAAGTCGGCTCAGTGCCGATCTGGCGCACCACTAAGTAGCCATCTGCATCGGAAGCGGCTGTAAAATGCAATACGTTGTTATACGGATGTGCGGATCCTGTGTTGGTAAAGTATAAGCCGGAGGGACG
>CBIGXK010000228.1:0-6408 GCA_966193805.1 uncultured bacterium
GTACAGTATGGTGAATGAACCTTATTTCGCGGTAAGTATTGAATTGCTCCACGGTGTTGCATGGTCGCTGTTCTGGGTGGCGTGCGTTGAGCAGGTGAACATGCTGGTGAAAGAAAACCTGAGAGCCACCGGGCAATCGTTCCTTTCCGCGGCATTGCTGGGGGCCGGCGCCATTGCGGGAAATTTGTGGGCCGGCTTTCTCTATGAATCGAATACCGTGAGCTCGATTTACCTGTTGAATGCCGCAATTATCAGCCTCATCGGCGTCTTCATGTTGTTGTTTATGCGCCCATCTGTTTCAGGTACCAATCAATAAACTGTACCACATCGGCCTCCACAGGAGCGTAAGGCCCCGGGGTGTAACGGCTCGATTCTATTCCGCTGAAATTATTTTCACAAAGTTTCCAGTCCTGTTCGCCGGTGATCTTCCAAAATTCCACGAGCCTGTCAACGGTGTAATCTTTTCCTTCCACTGCATTTTTATCGACGAGCCAGCTAAGATCGATCCGCGTTTCCGACGCAGACACTGGCGTGAGCCGCATCGTCCAGATGTAATCGCTTACCGCGTCCATCCAGAAGTTGGGATAAACAACGAGACCCAGCACGCCGGCATTGTAATCCTGGTGATCACCCATCGGGATGGCAACAGCGGTGCCATCGGTACTGTAGCTCTGCACACCCGGGCGCAGGGGATAACGAATGGCGAAATGAAATGTATCCTCTCTGAAATTGATGTTATTCACGGCAAGTCCGTTACGCTCCCACTCTACTCTTCTTTCGGCAAGAACTTCGTCGGCCGATTCTTTCATGTTGGCGCCGATAACGGCACTGCAATATTCAGGATGCGCGGGACCGCAATGATAGCACTCCCTGAAATTTTCGGCGATAAGCTTCCAGTTGGTGCGCAGCGAATATGCTTTCTGGAAACCCACTTTTGCTTCGCTGATGTTAAAGGGACCAAGAAACGGAAGATAATCCTCGCGCACCTTGTCGAAGGCCGGCGGATTTTCGGCGAGAGAAATAAAGATCAAACCTGCCGCCACCTGCACGTTCACAGAATGAAGACTATAATCGCAAGTGTCAAAATCCTCCGGCATCAGCCTTGCTTTTTGCAGGCTGCCGTCTTTGTCGTACACCCATTGATGATAAGGGCAAACCAGTTTTACGGCACGGCCCTTTTCTTCTGTGCAGATCAGCGAGCCGCGGTGCCTGCAGGTGTTGTAATGAGCATGCACCTCGCCATTATTGCCGCGAATGATGATGATAGAATCGTTGTGCAGCTTGTAAAGGAAATAGTCGCCCGGCCGCGGTATTTCGGCCACCGTTCCCGCAAACAGCCAGTACTTCTTCCAGATCTTTTCCCACTCCGCTTCAAAGATTTCGTTGTCGGTGTAAAAGGGCTGCTCAAGACTGAATCTATGTTGCTGTGCACCCAGTAAATATTTCAACTTCGAATGATTCATATGGCAAAATTCATGTAGAAAATACAATAGTTTTTTCGCTACTTTCAACCCTTATTTTCAACAATCAACAGCATGTCAAAATTACAATTAAAAGTGCTGGCCACGAACTGGGGATTTGAGGGTTCAATGAAGGATTATTTAAGTAAAGTAAAGGCCGACGGGTATGATGGCATCGAGATCTGGTGGCCCATGGACAACAGGGAACTGAACGAACTGGCGGAACTGCTTGATGAAAACGGACTCGAAGCCGGTTTTCTGTGCGGTGCGCAGGACATCAACTTTACCGAGCATTTTACCTTTTTCACGAAGATGGTGGATGCGGCAGCGACCAACAAGCTGATCAGGCCATTGTACATCAATTGCCACTCGGGCCGTGACTATTTTTCTTTTGAACAGAATAAAAAGTTTATTGATCATACATTGGCTGTAGCCAAAGACACGGGAATCAAAATATGTCATGAAACGCACCGGTCGAGAATGTTGTTTGCGGCGCCGGTTGGGCGCACTTATTTTGAGCAGGTTCCCGAATTGCGCATTACGTTCGACGTGTCGCACTGGTGTAATGTGAGTGAGAGTTTATTGTCGAACCAGGCCGAGACGCTGAAAATGGCGATCGAACGAACGGATCATGTACATGCGCGGATTGGGCACGCCGAAGGGCCGCAGGTGAACGATCCGCGTGCGCCGGAATGGAAAGAGGCCGTGGACGCACATTTTGCGTGGTGGGACAGGATTGTGGAGATCAAGAAAAAGAACAATGAGGTGTTGACAGTTCTTACGGAATTCGGTCCGCCGGATTACATGCCCACGGAGCCATACACGAAGAAGCCGCTCGCCGATCAATGGGCGATCAATGTGTATATGAAGGACCGGATAAGGGAGAGGTATGCGGGATAGGTGAGACGGGAAACGGGAGACGGGAGACGTATCCCCCGCTGGCGGGGGTGGCGCGAAGCGCCGGGGGTGGACAACAGGCAACGGTGAAACGCGAAACCTGAGAAGCGTATAAGTTCTAACTTCTAACTTTTCAAACCCCTAACCCGCGCAGCTTTCCATCAATAAATTTCTTGGCGCGCGGCACATCCGCTTCTTCAAGATGTTCAATAATAATCGGAATATTCGGGTGATCCCTGCTTAAGCGCTTCAAATAAAGATCATAATTCAGTGAACCGAGCCCGGGTGCCGGAAGCTCTATCATCCCCACCCCGCGCAACGCATGTGCCTCACTGGCATCAATATCCGAAAGTTGCACGCCATGCGCCTCGGTTGCCTTCTTCACATCTTTAGCATGCGAAATTTTTATGTGCCCCGATAATGCATTGAAGATTGAATGAAGCGTCTCATCCATCTTCCCGATATTATGCACCTCAAAATAATTTGTCGGATCCATCAGCAAACCCAAACGGTCATCGTTGATATCCGCAAACAAGCGCAGCGTTTCTTCAACGGAGCCAATTACATTGTTCACGTAGGTCTCGGTAAGAAAATAAGCGCCCTGGCTGCGGGCATAATGCACGAGGTCGCCGATAACGTCCCTGCATTGGCGGTATCCTTCTTCAGTTTTATTGGTGGGATGATGCACCCAATCACTGTCGGGGTCAAACGTTCCCGTTTCGCTGATCACATACGGTGAACCCAGCTCGTTGGCGAAATGAATGAGCTCCTTTAACCGGTCAATATTGGCCTTGCGTTTTGCAGGATCGGGATGTACGAGGTTGGTGTACCCCGATATGCAGCAAACAGGCAGATCGTGATCGCGGAACACATCGCGGATCTGCCTGCACTTCTTCGCGTTCAGCTCTCCTGGTCCCGTTTGCATGTCTTTAAACGACACATCGAGCTGCACCGTATTAAAACCCAAGCTGCGTATGCGCTTAGCCGTTTCTTCAAGCGGGTAAGGAAAATACCCTGTAAATATTCCAACCTGTATCATGAAATTAAATTTAGCTATTCAATATTTCTTCCAGCTCAATGGCCCTGTGTTCTTTGAACGATCTGTAGCACGCATCAACCAGCGCCATTGTTTTGAGGTTATCCTTTCCCGACAATTCCGGTTCGCTGCCGTTTTGCACGGCGTTGATCAATTGGGCCATCGGTCCGGCGAACGCATCGGGAAACCACACTTCTTTCCAGCGCGGCTTCACCCATTCGCCCGATTCGATGGTGGTGTAGTCGAGCGTGCTCGGCGTCGGTTCCGGATAAAAGGGCCACCCGATGGTTCCTTTGGCAATGCCTTCCGTTCCTTCCACGCGCCAGCGAATATAAATGTCTGCAGCGGAACCTTCCCTGCAGGGGCCCGCCCACACATCATCCCAGGCCGATGCTCTGAACCCGTTGGCATATTCAAGAATATATAACGCAACGCCATCGTCGTGACTGAATTTTTTTGACGTGCGCGGATCCTCGGTAACGCTGGCGTACACACGAACAGGGTCGCCAAACAAAAAACGGAACGCGTCGAGGTGATGAATGCTCATCGTGCGAATGGTTGCCCACCCCAGTTGTTCCTGCCAGGGCATCCAATGCGGTATGGCGCGCATATCTATCGACGCGAACACGGGCCTGCCGAGCACCTGCTGATCGAGAAGCGATTTGCATGCGCGGATGGATTGATCGTAACGCATATTTTGGTTAACCGATAAAATGATACCGGCATCGTTGCACAACCGCACAATTTCCTTCGCCTGCCGATAGTTGGTGGCTACCGGCTTTTGCAGCAACATTCCTTTTATGTGCCCCGCGTGTTTAACGGCCTCGCGCACCACCTCTATTTGCAGATGCGGGGGTATCGCCACGTCAATAATGCTAATCTCCGTGTCCCTCAAAAGCTCGTGATAGCTGTCGTACACCTTTTTTATTTGATGCCGGCCGGCAACCGCTTCGCTGTTGGAACGGTTTCTCGAAGCAATGGCAACAGGATTGAAGCCGCTTTGCCGGTAGGCCACTAAATGGCAATCGGCCATGATAAAGCCCGAACCGATACAGCCAATCGCAATGTCTCTCTTTTCGGGTATACGCGGCAGATAGTTTAATTCAACTTCTCGTGAAATGCTCATCAGGTAAATTAGGGATGTTCCGTGAATTATTTAACATGCAGCGTAATCTCTTTTTCCTTCGAAAGAAAATCGGTTTGGTCAGACAGGCTCGCCGGCGCCGACGTCATCACCGCATCGTCGCTCACAACTTTTACAGGCGTGTAACACGACGTATTCTTCTCCCTGAAGGGTTTGTTGAAGCTGAGGTTATACACCGAAATCAGGGACCAGCGCGGCTTATCGGAAAGATTGGCTTCCGACATGTGCAGCAGGTTGCTGTGAAAGAAAAGTGCATCGCCGGGCTCGAGTTCCACATACACCCTTTCAAACAATGTCATGGCTTCATTCACAAAATCGGTATCGGCGCCCTGTTGCTCACCTGCAAAATTATGCTCGATGCGTCCCATCTTGTGCGAACCTTTCAGCACCTGCAAACAACCGTTTCCTTTTGTTGCCTTCGTCAGCGCCAGCATAACGCTCAGCATCGCATCGGGAAACAGGAATCCGTTCTTGTACCAATATCCATAGTCCTGGTGAACCTCCCAGGCACCGCCTACTTTAGGTTCTTTCTGCATCAGCTTCGAATGGAAATGGCAAACTTCACCATCTCCCAAAAGCGTTTGCGCCGCCCCCACCATCCTTTCGGTGCGTGTGAGCAATCCAAAAGTATCGTCGCCGGGCGTGAACCACAGCGTAAGCTTTGTTTTTTTGCCGCTTTGGTCGTTTAAGTCGAATGCATGCGTCTTCATGGTGTCGTCGCCCGTTGCCAGACCGTACAACACATTCGTTTCTTCTTTTTTCAGGAAGTTCGGGACGATGAGGTATCCGTCTTTCTCGTACTGCGCCTTTTGAGCGGCGCTAATGGTTACGTATGGCATATACAACGTTTAAAAATGATGGGTAATAAAATTGAGCATTTCCCGCTTCGGATTCCAACGGTTTATCGCCAAAAAATTAAAGTTTTTTGACCTGTTTGAGCCGATTTTCGCCAGTTTAAGTAAATTTAGCGGCTAAGAAAGGATACCGGGATGAAGCCGCAAATACAGAAACTGCCTCTTTCGGAACACTCTTCGTTTATGACGGGAACGTTTGTCACGCCGCATTTTGAAACGCCCTGGCATTATCATCCCGAGTATGAAATTGTTCTCATCATCGAAGGCCGTGGTAAAAGCTTTATCGGCAATCATGTGAGTGACTATGAAGTGGGCGACTTATGTTTTCTTGGGCCCAATCTTCCTCACCTGTTCAGAAAAGACGATCCCGACCGTAAGGGAGGGTCGCTGGTGATTCATTTTTTGGAAGATTTTGTGGGAAGGGATTTTGTGTCGATTCCCGAAATGCAGAATATACAGTTGCTGTTCGACAGGTCGAAAATGGGTATCCGCTTCGCGGGAAAAACCAGGCAGGCGATGAGCATCATCATGAAGCAAATGCTGCAGGAGCAGGGAATGCACAGGTTCATTTCGCTACTGAAGCTGCTTTCGGAGATGGCCGCATCTGATGAATACGAATTGTTGTCCAGTCCGGAAATAACGGGACAGAACACCCGCGACAGCGACCGGCTCAATAAGATCTTCGACCATGTGATGCGTAATTTCAAAGACGACATAGGTTTGCATGAGGTGGCCGCGCTTTCCAATATGAGTTATTCCGGCTTCTGCCGTTATTTTAAGAACCGCACAAAAAAGAATTTTTCTCACTTCGTGAATGAGATACGGATCGGCTACGCCTGCCGGCGGTTAATGGAGAGCGACGAGAGTGTGGGTAATATCTGTTACGAATCGGGATTCAATAATATGACGAATTTTACGGAACAATTCAAAAAAATAGTGCGGTGTACGCCTTATCGATTTAGGAGGGCGGTGGGGAGAGGGCAATAGGCAATGGGCAATGGGCAATGGGCAATAGGG
>CBIGXK010000229.1:0-6373 GCA_966193805.1 uncultured bacterium
ATAACGGCCATGATGTGGTCATAGGTTTATATTTTTAGCGTGTTGTTCGAAACGGCAATCGACAAACGGCAATTGGCAATAAACTACTTTTAAGCTTTAACTTTTAACTTTTCAAAAGCCAACGCTGCATCCCTCACCCATTTCCCTTCTTCATGCGCCTTCACTCTCGCCGCGAGCCTCTCCTTATTACACGGTCCATCACCATTTACCACGCGCCAGAATTCTTCCCAATCAATGGGCCCAAAATCATAATGCTGCCTCTCTTCGTTCCACTTCAACTCCGGATCAGGAATTTTCATTCCCAATATCTTCACCTGTTCGGCGCACATATCTATGAAGCGCTGCCGCAACTCATCATTCGAAAACCTCTTCACCTTCCATTTCATGCTCTGTGCCGAATGCGGCGATGCGTCATCCCCCGGCCCGAACATCATCACCGACGGCCACCACCAGCGGTCAATCGCATCCTGGCAAAGCGCACGCTGCTCAGTAGACCCACGACTCAACACCAACAAAATTTCGAACCCCTGCCGCTGATGAAAACTTTCTTCCTTGCATATCCTCACCATCGCCCGCGCATACGGACCATAAGAGGCGCGCGTGAGCGGCACCTGGTTCATGATGGCCGCACCATCCACCAGCCAGCCAATGGCGCCAATATCGGCCCAGGTGAGCGTGGGATAATTAAATATGGAGGAATATTTTGCCTTCCCGGCATGCAGTTGCGCAATCATCTCATCGCGGCTGATGCCCAACGTTTCTGCCGCGGCATACAGGTATAACCCATGCCCCGCTTCGTCCTGCACCTTGGCAATCAATGTAGCTTTTCTTTTGAGCGTGGGCGCGCGGGTGATCCAGTTCCCTTCCGGCAGCATGCCCACAATTTCCGAATGCGCATGCTGGGATATCTGCCTGACCAGCGTTTTCCGATAGTCGTCCGGCATCCAGTCTTTCGGTTCAACCCGGATTTCCTGGTCAATTTTTTCCTGGAAGTTCACGTCTTCAGATGGCATGCAATGAAAATGATTTACTTTCAAAGTTAAACAAAATCTACCCTAATACTAACGGTTGTTAGCGGTAAAATTAAATGAGTGGGTACTGATGAAATACTTCGCCTATACAATCAGCGTGTGGTCGCTCGGCCTGCTGATGGCCTGCAACAATAAAAGAAACAACGACTTTCCGTCTAGCCGTCAGGAACCAGACACTGCCTCCGCAAAGATCGTTGCCTGGGTCACCACAAAAGATGCGTCGAAGCTATTGAAGAGATCGCCCGCGGTTCCTTTCAGCGGTACATTAAACAAAACGACAATCAATATTGATACATCGCGGCGCTTTCAGGCGATGGATGGATTTGGCTACACGCTCACAGGTGGAAGCGCCTATGTGATCAACCGCATGGACGCCGATGCAAAGAGCAAATTGCTGCATGAATTGTTTTCTCACGATGAAAATTCACTCGACATTAATTTCCTGCGCATAAGCATTGGCGCGTCCGATCTGGATGCTTCTGTTTTTAGTTATGACGACATGCCCGCCGGACAAACAGATCCAACGCTTGCAAAGTTTTCATTGGAGCCGGATAAAGATGATTTGATTCCGTTGCTGAAAGAAATATTAGCGATCGATCCGAAGATCAGGATCATGGGTTCGCCATGGTCGCCGCCGGTGTGGATGAAAGACAACGGCAGTTCCGTTGGCGGAAGCCTTAAACCGGAATATTATGCCGCGTATGCCAAATACTTTGTGAAATACGTGCAGGGGATGAAGGAAGAAGGAATACCGGTGTATGCCATCACACCGCAAAACGAACCGCTGAACCCCGATAACAACCCGAGCCTGCTGATGCTGGCCGAACAACAGGCCAATTTTATTAAAAATCATTTGGGACCAGCGTTCCGCGATGCCGGAATTGAGACAAAGATTATCGTGTATGATCATAATTGCGACCGGCCCGATTATCCGCTCACGATACTCAATGACCAGGAAGCAAAGGAGTTTATAGATGGATCCGCGTTTCACCTGTATGCGGGAGAGATCGGTGCGATGTCGCAGGTGCACGATGCGCATCCTGATAAGAACATTTATTTCACGGAGCAATACACGGCAATAGCGTCAGATTTTGGTGGCGACCTGCAATGGCACATCAAAAATCTCATTGTTGGCGCGCCGCGCAACTGGAGCAGAACGGTTCTTGAATGGAACCTTGCGAACGATGCTTCGTATGGGCCGCATACGCCCGGTGGGTGTACTACCTGCAAGGGGGCGCTTACGATTAGCGGGTCGAGTGTGCGGAGGAACGTGGCGTACTATATCGTTGCTCATGCGTCGGCGTTTGTTCCTGCAGGATCGGTGCGAGTGGGGAGCAACGTACCGGCTGGTCTTCCAAATGTTTGTTTTGTTACGCCTGAGGGCGATGCGGTGTTGATTGTGCTGAACGAGGGGAGTGAGGATGTTTCGTTTGATATAAAGGTCGGCGACAGGGTCGGAGCGGTTTCGTTGCCTGCCGGTGCAGTGGGGACTTTTGAGTTAAAAGTTAAAAGTTAAGGCGTTTGCCGATTGTCCACTTGTCCACCCCCGGCGCTTCGCGCCACCCCCGCCAGCGGGGGATACGTTTGCCCTATCCCCCTTTGGAGGGGGTGGTCCCGACGAAGGAGGGACCGGGGGAGGACTCCCGTCTCAGGTTTCACGTCTCACGTTTCACGTTTCACGCCCTATTTGTCATCAAAATCAACCTCCACTTCCGCACTTCGCGGGTGCGACTGGCACGTCAAAATAAATCCTGCAGCCAATTCATCAGCCTCGAGCGCATAGTTGTTATCCATCTCCACTTCACCTTTTACCAATTTCGCGCGGCAGGTGGCACACACCCCTCCCTTGCAGGCATAAGGAAGATCGGCGCCCTGGTTTAAAGCACCATCCAATATCGAAACCCCGTCAAAAGGATGATCGAACGCAATCGTAATGCCGTCCAGCTTTATTTTCACATGACTGCTTTGTACTTCTTCCACAAGCGCCTCCCGCTTCTGCTGCTGCACCTGCTCACCGGGCACCGTAAACAGCTCAAAATGTATCCGCTCTTTCGGTATTCCTTTTTTCAGCAACCAATCCCTCAGGGTAAAGATCATCTGCTCGGGACCGCAAATAAAAATGTCATCCATCTCTTCAACATTCGCAACATGCTTCGACAGCAGCTCGCATTTCGATTCATCAATCCTGCCGTGGTTAAACGGCGCATCGGTTTCCTCCCTGCTCAGGATGTGATGGATGCTGAACCGCTCCATATACCGGTTCTTCAGTGCCTCGAGCTCCTCCCGGAAGATGATGCCCGCCCTGTTCCGGTTGCCGTACACCAGCGTAACCCTGCTCTCTGGCGCTGTAGCCAAAATAGTTTTAATGATGGATATCACCGGCGTGATGCCGCTGCCGGCGGCAAAGGCAAGATAACTGCGCGCGGTGGCGCCGGTGCCGTGCAGACTGAACCTTCCGGTGGGCGGCAGCACGTCAATGCGGTCGCCCGGTTGCAGGTGCCTGTTAGCATGGGTAGAAAACTTTCCTTCTTCCTGCCTTTTGATGGCCACGCGCAATTCCATCTCCAGCGGGCTGCTGCAGATGGAATAAGACCTTCGCAGCTCTTCGCCACCTTGCTGCATGCGCAAGGTGATGTTCTGCCCGGCGGTGAACCGGAACGCATCAACCAGGTTGTCGGGAACGTCAAAAGCGATGGATACGCAATCAGGGGTCTCCCTGCGAATGTCTTTAATGACAAGGGAATAAAATTGGGTCACGGTAAGCTGTTATTATTTGTTCTTCAGTCCTTCAATAAGGATCAGGATCATGTTTTGTTCAAGCAATTCCCCGGAAATCTTTTGCCTGCTGCGGTGCCACGATTCGATACCGCTTACAGCGTGCAGCAGTATGAGCACGGCTGTTGGCGCGTCTATTTTTTTGATCTCATTTTTCCTGATACCCTCTTCAATAATCGAAGCTATCCTCTGCCTGTGCGTGCGCCGCTGGCTCTTGAAGTTCGACAGGTAGGGATCGGTAAGATGCTTCCACTCCCTGTCGCTTACATACACCTCTTCATAATTATGGAGCATCTGCCGGATATGAAACCGCAGGATGGATTCGATCTTGCCGATGGCCGTCAGGTCCGACATCATCACCTCATCCATTTGCGCAGTAAATTTGTTCGCTATCCTGAAGCAAATTTCCTGCAGCAACTCAGCTTTTGAAGAGATGTGATTGTACAGGCTCGCGGCCTCCACACCCACATTTTCTGCAAGATCGCGCATGGATGTGGCATTAAAACCGTTCTTCCTGAACAGTTGTGCAGCCTTCTCCAAAATCACTTCTTTTCTCGGACTATTCTTCTTACGCTTGATTGATGCCATGATCGTTGATGATCAAATATAAAATTTCTCTTAGGTTTGCACACCAATAAAACTGATCTTTTCACCTGAAATTAGATATATGTCGCTTATTGTTGTAGGAAGCATGGCCTTCGACGCCATTGAAACACCATTTGGAAAAGTCGACAAAATAGTAGGCGGCTCGGCCACTTACGTGGCGCATACGGCAAGCTACTTCGTCCGGCCCATACAGCAGGTGTCCATCATTGGTGAAGACTTTCCCAAAGTAGAGCTTGACCAGTTGGTTGAGCGCGGTGTCGATCTCAGCGGCGTAGAGCAGGTGAAAGGCAAAAAGTCTTTTTTCTGGAAAGGCAAGTATCACCTCGACATGAACACCCGCGACACCCTGATCACCGACCTGAATGTGCTCGCCGATTTCAACCCCGTGATCCCTGAAAGCTACCAGGGCACAGAGTTCCTCATGCTCGGCAACCTCGACCCTGTTGTTCAGCTCAGCGTTATTAGCCAGATGAAAACAAGGCCGAAGATGATTGTGCTCGACACCATGAACTTCTGGATGGAGATAGCGATGCCCAAACTTGCAGAAGTGCTGCAACAAGTGGATGCGCTGCTGGTAAACGACAGCGAGGCGCGCCAGCTCAGCGGCCAGTTTTCGCTCGTTAAGGCAGCCCGCGAGATCATGAAAATGGGACCGAAGTACCTTATTATCAAAAAGGGCGAACACGGAGCGTTGCTCTTTCACAACGACCAGGTATTTTTTGCACCGGCACTCCCCCTCGAAGAGGTTTTCGACCCTACCGGGGCGGGCGACACGTTTGCCGGCGGCTTCATCGGCCACCTGGCCAAAACAAAGGACATTTCGTTCGACAACCTGAAAACAGCGATCATTGTCGGCTCGGCCATGGCGTCCTTCTGCGTCGAGAAATTCGGCCCCGAGAAGCTCAGGACACTCACTAAAACCGAGATAGACCTGCGCATCAGGCAATTCGTAGACCTCGTGAATTTCGATATTCAACTGGTATGAAGTAATTTTACCGCTTAAATCAAGCCAGGTGATCGCGATAGATAACGTGTTGATCAGTGATGCGGTAGTGGAAGCACAATTTGTTTGTGACCTTATGAAATGCAAAGGTGGGTGCTGTGAAGACGGCGATGCCGGCGCACCTCTTGAAAAGGAAGAGCTCCAGATCATTAACGACATCTACGAAACGGTTAAACCATACCTCACTGAAGAAGGCATCCGCTGGATAGAAAAACACGGCAGGTACCAATACGACAGAGACTTCGGCTGGGTAACGCCCACCATCAACAATAAAATGTGCGTGTATGGCCACCGCGACCAGTATGGTATTATCAAATGCGGCATCGAACAGGCCTATCGCGACGGTAAAATTGAGTTTAAGAAACCGATCAGTTGCCACCTTTATCCTGTGATCGTCAACAAAGGCAAAAAAGGCGCCTTCGATCGCGTAAATTATGAGCCGCGTGAAACGCTGTGCAACCCGGCATGTGTGCAGGGGAAGAAGTTGAAGGTTCCTGTGTACCAGTTTTTGAAAGATCCGATAGTACGCCAGTTTGGCGAAGAGTTTTATAAGGCGCTGGAGATGGTGGCAGAGCAGCGGGGAGCGGGAAACGTGAAACGGGAGACGTAAAACGGGAGACGGGAGTCCTCCCCCGGTCCCTCCTTCGTCGGGATAGGACAATCGGCAATAAATTTCCCCCGCTGGCGGGGGTGGCGCGAAGCGCCGGGGGTGGACAATCGGCAACAAACCCAGTTCTAACTTTTAAGTTTAAACTTTTTAATGAAAGAAACAGCTTCCTCATTCATAGCAAAAAGCACCATCAAAGCAGCCGACCTTGACCATCGCAATAAGGTCAATTTCAACATCAACCGCTACAACCAAACCGTTCCCCTCGGAAAACAACAATTCACCGACGTCGACCTCGCAAGAGAAAGAGCAAAAAATATCAAGTGGCGCACGCTCGAATCACTTGATCAA
>CBIGXK010000230.1:0-6355 GCA_966193805.1 uncultured bacterium
AAACCGGGGAGGTTCACTACCAACAATATACGAACAAAAGCAAACATGAACAAAGAGTCTTACTTTCCAATACAAAACTTACTAAAAATATAATCCAGTTGGTCTTCGGTGGTGATTTCGCCGGTTATTTGGCCGAGGTAGTGGAGGCAGCGGCGGATGTCTAATGCTAACAGATCGCCGGGGAGGTGTGCATCAAGGCCGTTCAATATATCCTGCAAAGAATTGTACACCGCATTCAACGATTCGTAATGACGCGCATTCGTGACAACCGTTTGATCGGCACCGGTAGCAGCCTCCGTAGCAACACTGAACATCTTCCCCTTCAACTCATCCAAATGCGCATCTTCGCGGGCGGATATAAAAATAATATCCGGCACGTCAGCAAATTTATCCTTCGCAGCAGCTAAACCAACAATGTCGCTCTTGTTGCCCACCAGCAAAAGTGTTGCACCCTGACCGGTGTACTGCTCCACGATGTGCTGCAACTCTGCACCAGAGGTTTCACTTACATCAAAAACATACAACACAATATCGGCTTCCTTAATCTTTTCAAACGTCTTGTCCATACCGGCACGCTCAATTACATCAGCGGTGTGTTCACGAATGCCGGCGGTGTCTATCAGCCTGAATAAAATTCCTTTAATGTTCAGCACCTCCTCGATGGTGTCGCGCGTGGTGCCGGCAATGTCGCTGACAATTGCCCTGTTCTCGTTCAGCAAATTGTTCAGCAGCGTACTCTTGCCGGCATTCGGCCTGCCTACGATCGCCACCCTTACACCATTCTTAATGACGTTACCATACTTAAACGACTCCAGCAGCCTGCCGGTAATCGCGGAGGTCTTGTTCACCAGGTCATAGAAAGCGGTCCGGTCGGCGAATTCGACGTCTTCCTGGGAGAAGTCTAACTCCAGCTCGATGAGGGCGGAGAATTTTATCATCTGCTCCCTTAGGTCGGATAGTACCTTAGAAAATCCGCCCCTCATGGCGTGGAGAGCGGTGTCGCGGGCGGCTTCGGTGTTGCTGGCGATGAGATCGGCAACGGCTTCGGCCTGGGCGAGGTCGAGCTTGCCGTTGAGAAAGGCCCTTAGCGTGAATTCGCCGGGCCTGGCCAGAGTGGCGCCTTCTTTTATGCAGGCTTCGATGATCTGTTGCTGGATAAAGGGTGAGCCGTGGCAGGAGATTTCGACTACGTCTTCGCCTGTGTAAGAGCGGGGGGCCCTGTAAAGGGAAACGACGACTTCGTCGATTGGTTCGCTGTTGGTTTTTAGAAACCCGACGTGGATGGTGTGGGAGGGTTGGGTTTCGAGGTTTTTGGAGGGGAAGAGTTTGTTGATGATTTGAATGGCGGTTGTGCCGCTCAGGCGTATTACTGCTATTGCTCCTACGCCCGGTGGCGTGGCTAGTGCGACTATCGTGTGATCCCAGGAGTTTGCGGGCATGCCGCAAAATTAAGGTGTTGGAGGGGTTTCGCGCGAAGGTGCGAAGGTCCACCCCCGGCGCTACGCGCCACCCCCGCCAGCGGGGGATACGTTTTGCCGGTTGCCCATTGCCCATTGCCGCCCCCCCGCCAGCGGGGGATACGTTTTGCCGATTGCCGTTTGTTGCTTGCCGCCGCCCCCCGCCAGCGGGGGATACGTTTTGCCAATTGCCGTTTGTTGCTTGTCGCTGTCCCCGCCAGCGGGGGATACGTTTTGCCGGTTGCCCATTGCCTATTGCCGCCCATCGTCTCCCGTCTCCTCAATCCAGCCTGCCCCGCTCCTCGGAAGAGCCGGAGCCGGTGCGGCGCTTCCGGGCGAACTTCTCCTTGCCGAAACGATACGTGAACCCCACACTGAACCGCTGCGTATCCGAAAACGACGTTTCGTAATACTGCGCCTGCTTCACACTTACCGACCTGTTCTTATACACCCACGACCCAAACATATCGTCCACACCCAGCTTAATGGCGCCCTTATCTTTAAATATCTTCTTCTGCACCGCAGCATTCAGCCTGTACATGCCGCTGGTAACGGCCTGGCCGCTTAAATCGGCACTGGCATAGTAACCGCCCAGTTCAGCATTCAGCCCCTTCGCAATCGTGAAATAATTCATCACCTCCACACGCGCAACATTAATATTGGGATTCAACTTTTCAGTAGCCACCCGCCCATCTAATCCCAGCCGCGCAAGACGCACCGTAGTGTTCAATTGCCACCACTTCGCCAATGGCGCGTTGACACTGGTATTCAATATCACCATGTATCCTTTGCCAACATTTTCGGGCATGTTGATGAACACGCCATCAACCGACCTGGTGGTCGGGAAAATGGTGTGCTCAAAACGATTGTAGCTCAACCCCGTGTTCAACCATTGCCTGTGCTGGTACTTCAACTCAAACCTGTACTGAAACTGTGGCGTCAGCAACGGATTGCCCGAAGTGTACGTGTACTGATCCCTGAAAAACAAAAAGGGATTCATCATCTGGTAATTCGGGCGGTGTATCCTTCGCGTTATGGCGAAACTCATATTATCCTTCCCATTGCTGTCGAGCTTGTAGCTGAAAAACACGCCCGGAAAAAAATTGACATAACTCTTTTTAAAACTGGTACCCGCCACCTGGTCATTTCCCAACTGATCTCCTTCTGCCTCGGTGTGCTCAGCACGAAATCCCAACTGCATACCAAAGCGGCCCCACGTTTTCTGCCCATTTACATAAGCAGCATTGATGTTCTCCCTGTATTTATAATGGTTCGACCGGTTGTTATCTATGCCATCGATACTGTAATAATTATTGAGGTTATCATTGGTAACGAAGCTCGATTTCACACCGGCTTCAAACTTGCCGTTGTTTTTAAAGTTCTTCACATAATCCGCCTTGGCCACATAAATAGCAGCTGTCGAAGGCAACACATAAGTAAACTGGTCGGCGCTGTCTAGCTGACCGCCGGGCTTGAAATAATTGCTGTTGAGAAATCGGTTGTCGTCCGACTCATAGTCGATGTAGGTGACTTCGGCTGAAAGCTCTTCACTCTTATTAAACTTATGCTGCATGTTGAGGCTTGCTCCTATATGAGTTCGACTGATGTCGCCAGCGGTCATGCCCTCACTGAACGACTCTGGTTGAAAATCTTCGTCGAATGTTTTACTCGTGTAGTCGAATTCTGCGTCTTTTTTCCCATGATAATAGTTGAACACCACGCCGAAAGTGGTTCTTTCGGAAGCGTTCAGATCCACGCCGATATTCGCATTGATCCCATTCCCGTTAGATACCTGGTGATTTTTCAGGTCAATTTTCGAATCGAGATGCGCATTCCCGTCATACAATCTTCTGTCGTAGAGATCGGTGTTAAAGGTCTTGTCGTTAGAAAAACCAAGATTGCTGAAGATGTTCACCTTCTTCCTGTGGTAATTCAGGTTTACCGAATTGTTATTCCTCGCATAAGTACCCTGGCTGTAGCCAACGGCTACATTACCCGTAACACCGGCCTGCCTGTTCTTCTTCAGTTTGATATTGATGATGGCGCCGCCGCTGGCATCATACCTGGCGGGTGGATTGTCCATCAGCTCGATTTTATCGAGCAATCCTCCCGGCAACGACTTTAAATAAGCCGCCAGGTCCTCGGACGACATATACGTGGCGCGGCCATCGATCAATACCAGCACCCCGCTTACCCCATTAAGGCTGATGCCACCATTCTGATCTACGGATACTCCCGGAACCCTCTGCAATACTTCCAGCGTATTGCTGGTGGAGGCCATAATCATCGATTGCACATTGACCACTGTTTTATCAATGTGCAATTCAATCAGCGGCTTTTTTGCCTCCACCACCACCTGCTGCAGCTCTTCACTTTTGCCGGACGATAAAACAATAGCCGGCAGAATGATGCGATGCACCTGCCCGTCGATCGTTAACGGCACGCCAATGTGCTCATCAAAGCCAATTGCACTAATCCTTATCAAATACGTTTTTTGCGAAAGATCTTTACAGGCAAAACTTCCACGCCGGTCGGTGGAAGCAGTCTTCATTACCGACGAATCAGCGGCGTTCAGCAGTTCAACGGTAGCATTGGACACAGGAGCGTTCTTCCGATCCACCACCGTCCCGTCGATGACACCTGCTTGCGCCAACGCACCGAAAGAAATAAAACAAAACGCAACGAGTAAACCTAAATTTTTCATGCCGGTCAGTTTTGAAGGCAAATATTGCCCTGCGTGCAGGCCCCTTGAAATAAATGTGTTGTATCTTGGCTGGCGACTGATGGAAGGCCGTTTTACGGTGTTAAACCGTTTCGACATGAATTGACCGCACTCCGTCATGAAAGACCGCCTGTTCATCAATAAAATTTATTCGGCCGATGCGCACTGCTCATTTTTGTACCAATATCTTACATTATGAGCATCACAAATGAGTTTTTTGGGAAGAAAGTGTACATCGTCCTGGCGCTGATCGTCAGCATTCCGATCTGGATCGCGGCCAATGGATTTGCCAAGGCCCTCCACGTTTCCGAAGATGAAGCTGTGGCATTTGCCACAACAGCATTTTTTATTCTGTCGGTGTTTTCGGGGCGGTACATTGCCGCCATCCGCACCATGCAGCGCAAGCCCGTGTCGAATGTTTGGCTGGTTTGCCTGACACTGCTAATTGTTGCCTGTGTGTCGTGGATCTTCTTTTTTGCAGACTTCCCGCTCATACAACGCACTTCGATAAGTTTGCTATTGTTCTGGCTGCCGTTTGTGATCATGAGCATGTCGCTGGGGATGCTTATCAAGTTCGTCCGGGCGATTAGCGAGGGGCAATTGAACGAAGCGCGCAACGCAGCCGCTCATAGCCAGAGTGAGCTCAATGCGCTCCAATCGCAGTTGAGCCCCCATTTTTTATTCAATACCCTGAACAACATGTACGGCCTGTCCATCAGCCAACATGAAAAGATACCGCCGCTGCTGCTCAAACTTTCGGAATTGCTGCGCTACTCCGTTTACGACGCCAACGAAATGTTCGTTCCGCTGAAAGACGAGCTCAATTACATCAACAACTATGTGGAATTTGAAACGCTGCGAATCGGCGACAAGCTTGTGTTGAATACCGATATCGAGGAACCTGCCGGCAATGACGTCAGGATCGCCCCGATGCTGCTTATTGTTTTTATTGAAAACGCGTTCAAACATTCTAAAAACACCGCCGATCAAAAGGTATATATAGACATATCGGTAAAAACGTGGGAGAACTTTATTCTTTTTGGCGTAAGAAATTCACATTCTAAAAAGGACAGAGAAAAGAATGCAGTGACGAAACACAGCGGATACGGAATGGCGAATGTGGCGAGACGCCTTGAATTATTATATCCCAATAGTCATAATTTAGAGATCATTGATGCCGAGGACCACTACAAAGTGGTGCTTCAACTGAAAATGAAGTGACCATGATCAAATACAATTGCCTGATCGTTGACGACGAACCCATAGCCAGGAATATTATTGAAACGTATTGCGGTCATCTGCCGTACCTGCAGGTGGTGGGATCATGTGGCAATGCCATCGAAGCGAAGCTTGCACTGCAGCAGCAACAGGCAGATATCCTGTTTCTCGACATCAACATGCCGGTGATGGATGGGATATCTTTTCTGAAAACGCTGAAAGTGCCGCCGCAAGTGATCTTCACCACGGCTTATAAAGAGTTTGCGCTTGATGCCTTCGACCTTTCGGCGGTTGATTATTTGTTGAAGCCGTTTTCGCTCGACAGGTTCCTGATTGCGGTAGACAAAGCCGTTGATAAATTGCTATCCCGCGTTGGCGGGATTCAGCACGCCACTGAAGAAAGGGGAGAAGACTTTATTTTTATCAGGACCGATGGGAAGATTTATAAGATCATGCATCATGATCTGCTGTATGCGGAGGCCGCCGGGAACTACACCAGGATAGTGACGCCGCAGCAGGTGTACGCTCCTTCAATGACGTTTTCGAGTGTTGAGGAGATGTTGCCGGGGGCTTTGTTTATACGGGTGCACCGGTCGTTCATCATTAATAAATCGAAGATCAGTCATATCGAGGGTAACCGTGTGTTTATCGGGAAAACTGAGATCCCTCTCGGGAGTAATTATAAGGAGGGGTTTTTGAGGGAGATTGGGTTTGGGGGCTGAAGCGTGAGACGTGAGACGTGAGAATTTTTACTGCTCTTTCTTCCCAATCATCTTGCTTAACATACCATAACAGCGATTTAATAATTCGGCAATTGTCTCTGACCTTTCTAAAGAAAAGTAACCAAGATGAATAGCCACTTCAAAAGCGGTATCCAATTGAACTATAGAACCTCTCGCAATTTCATAAAATCTTTTTCTTTCCAACAGAGACCTTCGCGAGGACCCTTCGGCAATAT
>CBIGXK010000231.1:0-6351 GCA_966193805.1 uncultured bacterium
TGTATAAACTGATCATCGGCAAGCCCGGCAGCTCTTACACATTTTCCATTGCCGAGCGCATCGGCCTGGATCAACGGATCATCAGCCGCGCCAGGCAATTGGTGGACGAGGATCATTTCCGTCTCGACAAACTGCTCAACCGCACCGAGCAGGATTTGCACGCCATCGAAAAAGAGAAAAGAGAACTGCAGCGGCTGGTGAAAGCAAACGAACGCATGCGAAAAGACATGGAGGCGCTGATAGCAAAAGAAAAACACAGCCAGCAGGTGGAGCTGCTGAAGCAGCAGAATAAAATTACTGAAGAGAGAATTGCTTACCTGCGCGACATGGAAAGAAAGCTGAAGCAAATTGTGGTGGACTGGAAGAAAGCCGAAGGCGTGGACGATAAAAAAGAGCTGGTGCGGCAGATACGCGACCTGTTGTTCAAACAGCAGGCAAAGCACCGCGAAGAGAAGGTAAAGAAAAAGATCAGCTCAAAATATGAAGTGGTGGGTGGTGACATACGGATAGGACAAAAGGTGCTGATGAAAAAAAATCACCAGGTTGGCGAGGTGCGCGAAATAAAGGGCAAAAAGGCAGTGGTGCAGTTAGGCATGATACCGATAACTGTTGAACTGGATGACCTTACTGTTGTGGAGGAAAAATAAAACGGTTACATGCTGGCGTGCAGGTAATCCTTCAGTTGTGTGATCGTTTCCTGCTGGGCAAGGATGGTTTCCTTTACAACGTCATTGATAGAGATAATACCAAAAAGACTGTCGCCATCAAAAACGGGCAGATAGCGGATGTTTTTGTCGGACATTAATTGCATGCAATATTCGATCGAATCCTGCGGCGTCACACGTGGAAAATCGGCGGTCATAATTTCAGCGACCGGGGTGTCGGTGGAGGATTTGCCCTTGAGGATCACCTTTCGCGAATAATCTCTTTCGGTCATGATGCCACGGTACTGGCCATTTTCCATCACCATCACCGATCCTATGTTCTGGTCGGCCATAATTTTCAGGGCCTCGAGTACGGTGGTGTTGACAGAAACGTTCGTGATGTTCCCTCCTTTACGGGCGATGATGTCGGCTACTTTTTTCATAATGCAATACGTTAGTTAAAGAATGGCTTATATCGTTAATCGTAATATACGATTATTTAAGAACATAATCACGCGCTCCTGTAGCCCCGTAAAAAATCCTCCGTCAGCATTTTTTTCTTCCCTTCAAGCTGCAATTCTTTAACATATAGATATCCGTCGCCTCCGGCAAAGCGCAAGAACTTTTTGTTGTCGGTTTCAGGCGTTCCGGGGGGCATGGTGGGTTCATGCTGCAGCCTTTCTGAACGAAAGATTTTCAACATCTTACCTTCCCATTCTGTAAACGCGCCGGGAAAAGGTGACAGCCCTCTGACCAGGTCGTGGATATTTTTTACCGGTTGGGTCCAGTCTATCCTGCATGTTTCGGTGAATATTTTTGGGGCATGTGTGGTGTGCGTCATGTCCTGCGGCTTTTCCGTAATCGAGCCATTTAACAGTCCGTTAATGGTGAGGATCAACAGTTCGGCTCCGGCAATTTTTAATTTGTCGTGCACCTCGCCGGCTGTATCATTCTCCTGTATCGGCATGCGCCTCTGTAACAGAATATTGCCCGTATCAATTTCATGCGTGAGCTTAAACGTGGTGACGCCCGTTTCCGATTCTCCATGAATGATGGCCCAGTTGATCGGGGCCGCACCGCGGTATTTCGGCAGCAGCGACGCATGTACGTTTATCGTTCCCATCGGCGGCATGTTCCACACTGCCTCCGGCAACATGCGGAACGCCACGACTACTTGAATCTGTGCGTTCAACGCTTTTAATTCGCTTAAGAATTCCGGGTTCTTGAGTTTTTCCGGTTGAAGGATGTTCAGTTCGTGCTCGAGTGCGTATTTTTTTACGGCGCTCATCGTTGGTTTCAGTCCGCGCCCCGCCGGCCTGTCGGGCGCGGTGATCACCGCCACAATATTATACCCCGCGTTTACCATTGCATCGAGCGATGCTACGGCAAACTCCGGCGTACCCATGAAAATTATCCGCGGCTCCCTTCCATTGTGATATTTCTCCTGATCATTCATTTTACAAACGTTATACAATATCTTTAATAAGTGAGCCCACTGACTCTTCCACGGCGGGAATGGTTTTTGAATAACCAGCCGGAAAGACGGTAAACTCGTTCTTCATAATATATTCAAAAGTAATAGAGATAGAAATAAGAGAAACCGTACTTTCACCACAATTCTTTGATTTTTTAACGACAAATACAGCGTATGCAACAGGTGAAATCAGGAGATACTGTTAAAGTTCATTATAGTGGAAGGCTCAACGATGGAACGACATTCGATAGTTCGGAGGGCCGCGATCCGCTCGAATTCAAAGTGGGCAATGGTGATGTGATCAAGGGTTTTGATGAAGGCGTCACTGGCATGTCTGTTGGCGACAAAAAAACCGTTCATATCCCCGCCAACGAGGCCTACGGGCAAAAAGACGACAACCGCATCGTAGAATTTCCCCGCGAAAATTTTCCAGCCGACCTCGAACCTGAAGTCGGCATGCAGTTAAATATGACGAATGGCTCCGGGCAGGTCATTCCTGTGGTGATCATCGGCGTTGGTACCGAATCAGTAACACTCGATGCCAATCATCCGCTTGCAGGTGAGGACCTTATCTTCGATATCGAGCTCGTGGATATCGCAGGAGGATCACGCATTATCATGCCGTAACATTAAAAAAGGCGGATGGACATGCAATAAACCGTGGGCTTCGCGTGTTTCCTAGGGAGCCCCATGAAAACACAGATTTTTATTCTTTTTTTAATGTCGTTCCTGCCTGTTACCATCAGTGCGCAGGCTGATCATTCTGCTGCCCAACGGCGTGCGTTGGCATGTGCGGACAGCCTGTTGAATGCGTTCCACGGCAATCATCCCGACGACTACATGGAAATGAGTTATCCCGGCGTAATCAGTTATTACGGCGGCGTAAACGGTTATCGCCAATACCTTGAAAGGGCCCGCGCGATGAGCGAAGTCCCCGAGGAAAAAATGGAGATGCTGCAGTTGCTTAATAATGGCCGCGAGTGGCAGTGCGTGATTAAAAGAACGCATCGCCAGCAGTTCGACGGAAAGGAAGCGCATGTCATTACCTACCTCGTTGGGCAATCCACCGACGGCGGTAATGACTGGAAGTTTTTTGACGTTGCACTTAATTCGGTGGCCAGCATCGACTACATCATGCCCGATAAGTTTCCCGGCTTATCGGTGCCACAACGGCAGGTGATATTTGAAAAGGACCAGGTGGCCACGAGCCGGTGATTATTTTACTGCCGGCCTTCTTCCATACAACCATCCCAGGAACAATCCTGCAAGTCCCCATCCCACAAGCGCGTCAACGAGGTGTGCAGAGGTGTCGAATGTTTGATACCAGATGTGGTTGGTATAAGGGAAGTTGATGAAGCTGATCAATCCCACTAACAGTGCGGCGAAAAATACATTGCCGAAACGGGGGTTGCCGAATGCTGAAATGATCCAGCAGAAGAATCCTGCCATAATGATGTCGACGATGAGTCCTCTCGCAATGTTCATACCCATGCTCATGTCCAGTTCTTTATGATACTGGATCACTGCCCAGGGTTTTCCGACGGCGGCCGTCATTGCTTGTTCCATTACTTCCGATGAAGCGTCGGGGGGAACGTTGGGCATGAAGTAGGCCGCGTCGTGATCGAAATGGCTGTTCAGGAACGTCATGATCTCATCCTGTTTATCGGTGTATTGTTGTGCGGACCGGTGAAGGTCTAGAATGGTGTAGGAAAGCGTTTGCCAGATGAATATGAGAATACCTCCGACAAGTGCGCCGATGATTAGCTTTTTCATAATGCAATCTGTTTTAGGTAATAAAAAGATACAATTAATAGGTGGAATATGATCTTTTGCTTTCAAAATAACTCCAAACAATAAACGCGATCAGCAGCAGCAGCGAACACACCAGCGACGCTTCGAATCCATAGTTGCCGCCGCTGATCAACGGGTTGCCTTTGGGTTCGAGTACCAGCAGGCTGTCGAACGCGATGCCGCTTACCGGAAACCCAATTACCGGGCCCTGCATAAAGTTCCAGAAAAAATGAAACGACACGGGCAGCCACAATTTTCGTGTGTTGATGAAGGTTATACCCAGCAGCAATCCCCCCAGGAAAGTATTCAGCAAGCCGGTTGCGGGCACCTCGGGGTTTGTGAGGTGAACGGCGGTGAACAGTAAAGCGCTGAGGAAGAGCGCCAGCCATTTGTTTACCGATTTCATGAGATTTCTTAGTACATATCCCCTGAACACGAGTTCTTCGGCGACGGCCACCATGAGCATTATCATGGCGCTGTTGAACAGTTCACGCAGGTTCGGTGCAATATCTATCCATTCCATTCCATCGAGATAGAGGATGAGCAGTGAGCCCGCGCAAATAAGGCAAATGCCCAGGCAGGCGCCCACCAGCGCATCGGGGTAAAATCGGGAAAAGTCGAACCCGATGCCGGAGAAAGATTTTTTGTCGGCGTATTTTCTGAACAGGTACACCAGTGCAAATGCGGCGACAAGATTGAAGGTGATCCAGGTTTCGAACGTGGGCAGAAGCATTCCTGCAACAATCGAAAGGGAAATATAAACGACCAGTAAGATAACGGCCCTTAACCAGCCTTGTGATATCGGTGATACGTGTTGCCGGTGTAATGACATAGAATTTTTATCTTGCCCAAAAATAAACAATACATGCTGGATGAGTATCAATATACGGTAGCCGAAAGATTTATGCGTTATGTGAAAATCGACACGCAAAGCGATCCGGAGTCGCCCACGCAGCCTTCCACGGCAAAGCAGTTGGATTTGAGCCGGTTGCTGGTGGAGGAACTGAGGCAAATAGGTGTTGGTGACGCGCATTTGGACGACGCGGGATACGTGTATGCAACGATCGGGAGTAATACGGAGAAAAAGGTGCCCGTCATTTGTTTTTGCGCGCATGTGGATACATCGTTCGATTGCAGCGGCTTTGGGGTAAAGCCGATCGTGCATGAGAATTATTCGGGAGAAGACATTGTGCTGCCAGATGATCCGTCACAGGTGATCACTGTAAAGGACCATCCGTATTTAGAGGAGAAGATTGGTGAAGATATTATTACGGCATCGGGAACTACTTTGCTCGGTGCGGATGATAAGGCAGGTGTTGCGGCGATTATGGACATGGCGAACTTTTTTATGCTGCATCCCGAAGTGAAGCACGGAACGATAAAAATTTTATTTACTCCTGATGAAGAGATTGGCAGGGGAGTGGATAAAGTGGATATGGAGAAGCTGGGAGCCGATTTTGGTTATACGTTGGATGGGGCGGAGCGTGGTTCGTTTGAAGATGAAACGTTTTCTGCCGACGGGGTGAAAATTATTATCAACGGCGTGAGCACTCATCCGGGCGATGCGAAGGATAAGATGATGAATGCGATAAAGATCGCCGCTGATTTTGTGAGTTCGTTTCCGAAGGATTCTTATTCACCCGAAACTACTTCAGGCAGGGAAGGTTTTTTTCATCCTGTGAAGTTGGGTGGAACGGTGGAGCATGCCACGATAGAGTTAATTATTCGCGATTTTCATACGCACAAGCTGGTGCAGTATGAAAATTATTTAAAAGATAAGTTGTTTGATTTGCTGGAGTCGTATCCGGGCGCTACAGCCGACTTCCAGGTGAAGGAGCAGTATCGTAATATGAAGGAAGTGTTGGATCAGCATCCGCAGGTGAGTGAGTATGCGAAGATGGCGATTGCCAGGGCGGGCGTGGAGGTGAAGGTGAGCAGTGCGCGTGGTGGCACTGATGGATCGCGGTTGTCGTTTATGGGGTTGCCGTGTCCGAATATTTTTACGGGCGAGATGGCTTTTCATGGCAAGCATGAGTATGTGAGTGTGCAGGACATGCAGAAGAGCGTCGAAACGATTGTGCACCTTGCTCAGATCTGGGAGGAGAAGGCGTG
Organism: uncultured bacterium; assembly: GCA_966193805.1. Taxonomy (GTDB): domain Bacteria; phylum Bacteroidota; class Bacteroidia; order Chitinophagales; family Chitinophagaceae; genus Flavitalea. Next base: position 6,022 of record CBIGXK010000231.1, read on the forward strand.
ACGGAGCGCCAATGGGCAACGGTATCCCCCGCTGGCGGGGGTGGCGCGAAGCGCCGGGGGTGGACACAAAGCAAAGTCCCAAACAAGTGATTTTTTTGGAAAGAACGCTACCAACAACGTAAACGGCTATCTTAAACGAATAAGTTAAAGATTTCGGAGAGGTACCACTTGCCGCTCTTCCACCAGCTTGAAGAGTATCGTTCGATTTAATTCCAGTTTACAAATACGTCTTGCAGACAATTATCAGTGTGAATAGGGTCGGATAATAAATTAAACTTTTTTATTTCCGGCTTATATGCAAGCATCCTGTGTTTGGCGACAGTGCTGTGC
>CBIGXK010000232.1:0-6284 GCA_966193805.1 uncultured bacterium
CGGCACACCCATCTTCATCAAAAAAGCCGAAGGCGCCTACCTCTACGACGAAGACGGAAACAAGTACATAGACTTCATCAACTCCTGGGGACCGATGATCCTCGGCCACGCCTACCCTCCTCTCACAAAAGCGATACAGGAAAATGTAAACGGTTCCACATCTTTCGGCGCACCCACCACAACCGAAATAGAAGTAGCAGAGCTCATCAAATCCATGGCGCCCAATATCGATATGGTACGCATGGTGAACAGCGGAACAGAAGCGTGCATGAGCGCGATACGCCTCGCGCGCGGCTACACCGGAAGAAATAAATTCATCAAATTCGAGGGCTGCTATCACGGTCATGCCGATGCATTTTTGGTAAAGGCAGGCAGCGGCGTTGCCACCCTGCAAATTCAGGCGGTGCCCGGCGTTACCGAAGGCGTCGCACTAGACACGCTCACAGCACCCTACAACGACATTGATGCCGTCGACAAATTAGTTGCACTGCACAAAAATGAAATTGCCGCCATTATCGTTGAACCGGTTGCGGGCAATATGGGTTGCATTGTTCCTGAAGATGGATTTCTCGAAGCGTTAAGAGCGATCTGTACACGCGAAAACATCGTTTTAATATTTGATGAAGTGATGACCGGTTTCAGGCTTGCAGCAGGGGGCGCCCAGCAGAAATTGAAGATCGATGCCGACCTCGTAACCTACGGAAAAGTAATTGGCGGCGGCATGCCGGTGGGCGCATTTGCCGGGAAGAAAGAGATTATGTCGCTGGTGGCGCCCATAGGGAAAGTTTACCAGGCAGGCACGCTAAGCGGTAATCCCATCGCGATGATCGCAGGACATACGTTGCTCAAAACACTGCACGATAATCCAAATATCTACGAAGAGCTTGAAGCAAAAGGAGCGTATCTCGAAAAAGGATTGCATGAAGTGTTGCGAAAATCAGGAAAGCCCTATGTCATCAACAGGATGGGTTCGATGATCAGTCTGCACTTTAGTGGCAATCCTGTTAAAAATTTCAACGATGCCTTATCCGCAGACAATGCCTTCTTCAATAAATTCTTTCATGGAATGCTGAGCCGCGGTATTTATTTACCACCCAGCGCCTTCGAAAGCTGGTTCCTGAGCAATGCGCTCAGCTATGAAGATCTGGACATAACATTGCGTGCAGCCGAAGAATCCATTCAATAGCGCGCGGTTCCTGAATTATGTAACAAAATACCTTTATTCTGTAATACTCACAGGCAGCTGCCGCGGTAATTTGCATGTATCAATTTAACCATCATTAAATCTTCAATCATGCAAAATGTAAATCAAACATGCGGCTGCGAAAGCGCCATCTGTAGCTGTGGAGACAATTGTTCGGGTACCAACTGTACCTGCGGATGCAACTGCTGCGCGTAAAGAACGGGAGAAGCTTGCTTCTCCTTTTTTTGTTGGGCTATTTTAAAAATGATTAATGCAGCAACAATTCACAAGGCTTAATGCCCGTGTGTTTTTTGAAAGCAGTAGAAAAATGCGAGATGGATGAATAGCCGAGCATCATGGATACATCGGTCACGCTTAATCCCTTTTCATACAGGAGATACCTTGCGTGCTCCATGCGCTGGCTCTGGTAAAAGTCGAAAATAGTGGTGCCGAACAATTCTTTAAAACCTTTCTTCAAATAACATTCATTGATGGCCACCTTGCGGCTGAGCTCTTTAATAGTGATGGGTTCGCCGATATGCTGCAACAGTATTTCGCGCGAGCGGATGATCTTTTCCCTGTCGTGATCGTTTGCCAGGAACTTGCACTGGAAACTCTCAACATCTTTATCGCCCAGCATGCACTCGAGGCTGTACAGCAAAAGCATCTGCGTTTGTGCGTTCACATAAATATTCTCGAGGCTGTCGCTGTAGGAATGGTTGAGCAGCGCTTCGATGATCATCGAACTTCTGCCGCAAATGGATAATATCTTGGAGAAAGAGGAAGGGTGACGGAAGTTTAAGATGTCTTCCGAAATTTTCGACTCCTGTTTGCCCTGGCGCGCGAATTGACTAAGGTGAAGGTTTGAGAATTTAAAGCTAAGGACATCTATGGTTTCTTCCTTGTTGCTGCAATTGCGAAAATTGCCGCTGCGGCAGTCGCGACATTCGCTTTCCGTCTTGCTGCAATAGGCATTACCGGTAACGCAAAATTTAAGTTCCAGGTAATTTTCCTTCGGATCCGCCTTTTTGTAGTGGTACACCATCATGCCGGTGTCGTCCATGTTCCACTGGGGGTTCCGGCGGTATCTTTTGATGTAGTATTGAACGGAACCGGGGATCTGGCGCTCTTTTTCCTGCAATAGCTCCATTTCTCCCTGCATCACAGGTTGCTTGTACGCGACGGCCAATATATCAGGAGGCTGGAACACGGGGGCAAATTTACGGGGTGAAAGGCAAACTACCTAAAGGGGTCCACCCCCGGCGCTTCGCGCCACCCCCGCCAGCGGGGGATACGCTTGCCCATCGGGCAAAACTTAAAACTTAAAAGTTAAAACTGAAACCCCTCTCCCGTCTCCTAATCAAAGCTCTGATTACTGGCCGCTGCCAGCTTGATAATGTTATTAAACTGCTCCGGTGTCAAATCATTGTAAAAAAAGTAAACCGGGTCTATCCGCTGGCCGTTCTTATGCACCTCGTAGTGGCAATGCGGACCGGTAGATTTACCCGTACTCCCCACATAACCAATCACTTCTCCCCTGGTTACCCGCTGCCCCACCTTCACCTTTACACGATACATATGCCCATACAACGTTTCATACCCGTAACCGTGCCTGATCACCACGTAATTACCATATCCATTGCCGGCATTGCCCGCAACCTTCGCCACACCATTGGCCGTGGCATAGATCGGCGTGCCCTGGGGAGCTGTAAAGTCGAGCCCCGCGTGAAAACGGGAGGTTTTATAAATAGGATCGATGCGATAGCCAAAACCTGATGCCACCCGCTTCAGGTCGGAATTGCTGACCGGCTGGATGGCAGGGGTACAGGCCAGCAACTGCTCCTTGTTCTTGATGAATCCATTGATCTCGTCGTACGACTTATCCTGGAAGGCCATCCTTCTCTCCAGCTTCCGGACAGTTTGCACGATCGATTCTTCCAGCTCAAACCGGTCGAGGCTCATCACCAGCCTCATCTCTTTCTGCTGCTCCATCTCGATCAACCGTGCACTGTCGGGAATGGGGTTCGACTCGAAAATAGCGCGGTATATCTCATTGTCGCGCTCCTCGAGGTCCTTCATTCTTTCGTCAAGCGCGTTTGCCTTTTCCTGAAGCACATAATAGTCTTCGCGCAGCCTGATATTTTGCTGCTGAAGCAACTTCTCATTGGCAGAAGGGAAATATTTGTAAGCAACCGACACGATAATCATCGCCGTTACGATGGCGGCAGAAATAAAACCGAGTACCCGCAACAACTTTACCCTTAGCGGGATTTCCAGCTTTTCATAGCGGAGTGAATTGGTATTGTAATAGTATTTTACTTTTTTCATGAATAGATGCCGGCTGATAGCGGTGCCCCTATTTCCGTATTTTCGCACCACTTTAGAGGTGGACAAAATAAAACAAAAATATCCATAGCCCAACAGCACTTTCAACAGACCCGTATGATGAATAGCGCAGAGATTCGCCGTCATTTCCTCACTTTCTTCCAGTCGAAGGCCCATACCATTGTGCCCTCGGCGCCGATCGTTGTCAAGAACGACCCCACCCTGCTGTTCACCAATGCGGGTATGAACCAGTTCAAAGACTACTTTCTCGGTCATAAAAAACCCGAACACAACCGCGTTGCCGACACCCAAAAATGCCTGCGCGTAAGCGGCAAGCACAACGATCTCGAAGAGGTGGGCGTCGATACCTATCACCACACGATGTTTGAAATGCTCGGCAACTGGAGCTTTGGCGATTACTTCAAGCCCGAAGCCATTGCCTGGGCCTGGGAACTGCTGACCGCAGTGTATAAAATTGATAAACACAAATTGTATGTCACCATTTTCGAGGGCGACACCAAAGAGGGCCTGCCCCAGGATACCGAGGCGTACAACGAATGGCTGAAATATGTTCCGGAAGAAAGGATATTGAAAGGAAATAAGAAAGATAATTTCTGGGAGATGGGCGACACCGGGCCCTGCGGACCGAGCTCGGAAATACATGTTGATTGCAGAAGCGATGAAGAAAGAAAATTAAAGAGCGGAGGCGAGCTCGTGAATAAAGATCACCCCCAGGTGATCGAGATATGGAACATCGTTTTCATCCAGTTCAACCGCCTGAAAAACGGTTCGCTGCAGCCACTTCCCGCCCGCCACGTAGACACGGGAATGGGCTTCGAGCGGGTGGTGAGAGTATTGCAAAATAAACAAAGCAACTACGACACCGATGTTTTTGCCGGCACCATCCACGCCACCGAAGAGATCACCGGAAAAAAATACAACGGCGACGACACAAAGCAGGCTGTAGCTTTCAGGGTGCTGGCAGACCATATCCGCGCCATCGCCTTTACGATTGCCGACGGACAACTGCCATCCAATACCGGCGCCGGCTATGTGATCAGGCGAATATTGCGCCGCGCCGTAAGGTATTATTATTCGGCGCTGGATTATAAGGAGCCGCTGCTTCACCGGTTGTTGCCCGTGATCGCCACGCAGTTCGAAGATGTTTTCCCGGAACTGAAAAAACAGCAGGATTTTGTGGCACGCGTGGTAAGGGAAGAAGAAGAAGCGTTTATGCGCACCCTCGCAAAGGGTATCAGTTATTTCGAGGAACACATCAGCGACCTCAACTCGAAACTGATTTCGGGATCCTTCGCCTTTACGCTCTTCGACACGTACGGGTTTCCCATCGACCTCACGCTGCTGATGGCGAAGGAAAAAGGGTTTGATGTGGACATGGAAGATTTTCAGCGCTCATTGCTCGAACAAAAAAATCGCAGCCGCGCGGCCACCTCTGTCGATACAGAAGATTGGATCACGCTGACCTCCGCCGGCAGTTCGACATTTGTAGGCTACAACGACCTGCTGATAGAAACGAAAGTTTCTAAATACCGCAAAGTGAAGTCGAAAGGAAAGGAGCAATACCAGTTAGTGTTGGAATCGACTCCTTTCTATGCCGAAAGCGGTGGCCAGGTGGGCGACAAGGGCACACTGGCATTTGATGGCGAAAAGATCGAAGTAACCGACACGAAAAAGGAGAACAACCTGGTCGTGCATTTCACAGATACCCTCCCTGGAAATATCGAAGCGCCCGTTACCGCCACAGTTGACCTGGAGCACCGCCTGAATACCACCTACAACCACACGGCCACGCATTTGCTGCATGCAGCGTTGAGAACCGTGCTGGGTGTACACGTGGCACAGAAGGGATCGCTTGTTTCGCCGGAAATACTCCGGTTCGACTTCTCTCATTTTGCAAAAATGACGGAGGAGGAAGTACGGCGGGTGGAATTTATGGTGAATGAGAAGATCAGGCAAAATATACCTGTTGTGATCAAAGAGATGCCGAAGCAGGAAGCGCTTAACCTGGGCGCGATGGCATTGTTTGGAGAAAAGTACGGCGATGTAGTACGCGTGGTGATCATTGATCCTAATTATTCGGTGGAGCTTTGTGGTGGAACCCATGTTGGCCATACGGGAATGATTGGCGTGTTTTCGATCGTCTCTGAATCTGCTGTGGCAGCCGGCGTGAGAAGGATCGAAGCCGTTACTGGAAATGTAGCGATGCGCTACATCGGTGAAAGGCTTCACCAGGTGAAGCATATCTCCGAGCTGCTGAAGACGAAGGATCCGATCCGGTCGATTGAGAAATTGATAGAAGATAAAAATGCGTTGGAAAAAAGAATTGAGAGTTTGGAGGCCAGGCATCTTGTGCAGGTAAGGAACGAATTGCTGCAGAAAGACGAGATTGTTAATGGGGTTACGTTTATCGGCGATGTGGTGGAAGTGGGCAACCCCGATGCGCTCAAGAAGCTGTGCTTCGACCTGAAAAATAAACTCCGCGATTACGTGGCGGTTGTTGCCGCGAATATTGGCGGCAAGCCGTTTGTGGCCATTGGTATTTCAGACGCGGTAGTTGCCGCCCGGCAGCTTGATGCGGGTAAGATGATCAGGGAAATTGTGGCGCCGTTGATTAAGGGCGGCGGCGGCGGACAAAAAACGCTCGCCACTGGTGGAGGGCAGGATGCGGGCAGGTTGAATGAGGTGATTGATGCGGTGAGGGAGGTGTTGAAGGGTTAAAAGCGGGAGCGGAGTATTTTTTCATTTTAGATAATAT
>CBIGXK010000233.1:0-6254 GCA_966193805.1 uncultured bacterium
GCAAAAGAGTCTCCCCCGCTGGCGGGGGTGGCGCGAAGCGCCGGGGGTGGTCCCCGCCGAAAAAAAATCTCCTCCCCTTTAGGGGTTCCCCCTCTTCCCGCACACTTACAGGAAAACCCCACCAGTTTGAACAAACAGGAATTTCTTGAACTGCTCCATAAATACCTCGGCGGAAAGGCTACCAGCGAGGAAACGGAAATGCTGATGAACTATTACGATAGCTTCCAGCAATCCGACGAATGGACCACGGAACTCGGCAACCCCGAAGACACACAAGCACGAATGCTGGCCCGACTGCAGGAGGCCATTGAAGAAGACCGGCAATCCTTTACCGAAAACGCCATCAACAAAAAAGAAACGGCGCCCATTATCCGCCTGCTCAGGAAACAATGGCCCAAAATAGCGGTGGCCGCAGCCATCATCGTTGTGGCAGGCGCTTTTTTTCTCTATCCCAAAAAGAAAGAAAAACCCATCGTAGCATCCACACAGCCGGTTGCCACACCCATCAAAAAAACCAGTACTGCCCGCGTTACCCTCGTACTCGCCGGCGGAAAAAAAATCATCCTGGACACGGCAGCCAACGGCACGCTCGCACTGGAAAACAACACAAGGATTATCAAATCCGACAGCACGCTTATCTACGAAAGTACCGGCAACACACAAGCGAACCATTCACTGGCCATGAACACCATTTCGGTGGCTAAAGGCTCACAATACCGCATCATCCTCGCCGACAAAAGCAGCATTTGGCTCAACACGGCATCAACATTAAAATTTCCTTCCGTGTTCGATAAAAAAACGCGGAACGTAACCCTTTCGGGCGAAGCCTACTTCGAAATCGCCAAGAACCGCAGAAAACCGTTCCGCGTAAACGTTGCGCCCAACGAAAATGATGCGGATGGTGCACTGGTTGAAGTGCTCGGCACACATTTCAACATCAGTGCCTACGACGACGAAGAGCTGATGCAAACCACCCTGCTCGAAGGCAGCGTGCGCATCACCCCCGTGTCGGGAAGAAAGAAAAATGGCGAAGCAAAAACACTGGTACCCGGTGAGCAGGCATTGATCGGCAAGAAAAGCACGGCAGCCAAAAAGATCAGCGTGCGGCATGCGAATATGAAAGAAGTGATGGCATGGCGATCGGGGCTGTTCGACTTCAACGATGCCGACATCCCCACCATTATGCGCGAAATAGCGCGCTGGTACCACGTACAGGTAGTGTACGAGGGCACCATCCCGAAGAAAATGTTTACCGGCACCATGAACCGGAACATCAGCCTCGAAAACGTACTGCAAATACTTGAACAGAGCAATATTCACACACAAAAAAAAGAAAACACCATTATCGTAACCTACTAGATCCAGCCATATAAAACGGATCATCAACCAATGACTCCGAATGTTTAACCAACAAAAATTTAACGATGCTAATCAGGATGAAAATGTTTGTTGCTTTACTGTTTGCCGGCTGCATGCAGTTATACGCGAGCGGGTTTTCGCAATCCGTTACCCTCTCCGTGCATAATGCATCTCTAGAATCTGTTTTTGAGAAGATCGAAAAGCAAACGGATTTCCACTTTTGGTATGAGAACGACCTTATTCGCAACGCCAAAAAGGTGACGATCGTAGTGAAAGATTCTCCACTAAAAAAAGTTCTCGATGAATGTTTCCGCGGCCAGCCGCTCACTTACACCATCATCGAAAAAACGGTGGTCATCAAAAAGAAAATTCAACAGGCGGTAGTACCTGTGAGCAATGCAGCTTTAGTCATTGAAGAAACAGAAGCACAGGAAGCGCCGCACGACATTGTTCGCGGCCGCGTGACCACCGAAACGGGTCAGCCGGTCTCGGGCGTAACCGTGCAAATAAAGAATACCTCCACCGCCACCTCAACGGATAATGACGGCAGGTTCGCGATAGATTGTCCGCCCAATGCAGTGCTGGTATTCAGCTCTATTGGTTTCGCCACACAGGAAGTGCAGGTTTCTTCAAGAACCGAAATCAACATCGTGATGACCGGTGAAGCCAGAAGCCTTAACGAAGTGGTAGTAACAGCGCTCGGCATCAAAAGAGAAGCAAAAAGACTGGGCTATTCCACGGCCACTGTCAATACCGACCAGCTCACCACCAACCGCACCACCAACGTGGGCAACAGCCTGCAGGGAAAAGTAGCCGGCCTCAATGTGTCGCCTCCTGCCGGCGGTCCCGGTTCTTCTTCCAAGATCCGCATCCGCGGACAATCATCTTTCGGCGGCAACAACTCACCGCTGATCGTGGTGAACGGTATTCCCATCAACAACTCCAACATTTCTGCGGGCGGTGCAAATGGTAATGGCACGGGCAATCCCACCGGCGGTTCATCCGACCAGGGCGATGGCCTGCAAAGCATCAACCAGGACGACATTGAAACCATGACCGTGCTGAAAGGCGCCGCCGCAGCGGCACTGTACGGCTTCAGGGCAAAAGACGGCGTGATCATCATCACCACAAAAACGGGTTCCAAAAACACCGGCATCGGCGTTGAAGTGAATTCCAACTTCCAGATGGTGGAGGCACTCGACTACACCGACTTTCAATACGATTACGGCCAGGGTGAATTTGGCGTCAGACCCGCATCGCTTAGCGACGCGCAGAGTTCCGGCGTATTCAGCTTCGGCGAGAAATTCGATGGCCAGCCCAATATCCAGTTCGACGGGTCAACACAACCTTACAGTCCGCACAGCGACCGCATCAAAAAATTCTACCGCACGGGCACAAACTGGTCGAACTCGGTGGCCCTTTCCGGCGGAAATGACAAAGGAAGCTTCAGGCTGTCGTTTGCCAACACCGATGCCAACAGCATCGTTCCGAACTCGGACTATCACAAGAAAATCATCAACCTGGGCATCAATTACCAGTTCACGGATAAATTTTCGGCACAACTCAACGCCAACTACTCCAACGAGTACAATCATAATCCCCCGCAGATCGGTATCCAGGATATGAATGCGAATACCACGATCTACACGCTGGCTACCAGCATCGATGTGGATTGGCTGAAGCATTACAAGGATGCCGATGGCAATGAAATGCCGCTGGCGCGCTTCACGAACCGTAACAACCCTTATTGGGTGGCGTATGAAAGGTTTGAGAAGGTTCGCCGCGACAGGATATTCGGCAACGCGTCGTTGCGCTACCAGTTGTTCGACTGGCTGTATGTGCAGGGACGCATTGGGCAGGATTATTTCACCCGGCCGTATGAATACAACCGCCCGACAGGCACCAGGTCCATCGGCGCCGTGGCCACCGGCTTCAACGGTTATTATTACCAGGATGTGGCCACGTTTCGCGAAAGGAACATGGACATCATGATCGGCGGCAATAAAACATTCGGCGATTTTGGAATCGATGTAACCCTCGGCGGTAACCAACTGCAGCAGGTTGCCGACAACATGAGCACCACCGTAAATAATTTTTACGTACGCGGGCTCTACACTATCGGCAACGGACAGGTTAAATCACCCAACTACAGTTATAGCAAAAAGAAAGTCAATTCGCTCTATGGATCAGCAGAATTCTCCTACAACGAATACCTGTACCTGACCCTTACGGCGCGTAACGACTGGTTCTCGACGCTCAACCCACAGTCTAATAGTTACCTGTACCCCTCAGTGAGCACAAGTTTCATTTTTAGCCAGGCATTAAACCTGCCTTCGTGGTTAAACTATGGAAAAATAAGGGCAGCGTACGCCGAAGTGGGCGGCGACACTGACCCTTACTCCAACAACCTGTATTATAACGTCAACGCCAATCCTTTCAATGGCGTTGCACTTGGAGGAATAGCGTCTCTCATCAGTCCCAATGCCAACCTGCGGCCGCTGAAAGTGAAAGAAGCAGAGGCGGGCATAGAGTTGAAAATGTTCGACAACAGAATAGGCCTCGACCTCTCGGTGTACAGGAAGAATACGGTAGATGAAATACTGAACGTGGATATTTCAAATGCTTCCGGCTATAGCCAAACAAAAGTGAACATCGGAAAACTGCAGAACAAGGGTATTGAAATATTGCTGACCGGCACACCGGTGAGAAATGAATCGGTGGAATGGGAAACCGGCTTCAACGCCAGCTACAACATCAGCAAGGTGCAGCAGTTGGCCAACAACCAACAGCGTTTCGACGTGGGAACGGGTGAATTTTTCGGCACACTGTCGCACGAAGTGGACATGCCGCTCGCGTCGCTGCGCGGCTTCGACTTCCGCCGCGACGATAAGGGTAACATCATCACCTCCGGTGGCCTGATACAACAGGGCGACCTGGTGACATTCGGCAGCGCCATTCCCAAATGGGTGGGTGGCTGGTTGAATACCATCCACGTTAAAGGCTTTAAAATTTTCACACAGGTGGATTTCAAGGCCGGCTACAAGATCATGTCGAACTCTAACATGAACTTTTTGCGGCACGGGCTTTCGAAGGCCTCTCTCGGTGGCCGCGAAGACGGCGTTGTGTTTGATGGAGTCAATGCGGATGGAAGTCCGAATACAACCAGCGTGGAGGCCGAACAGTTCTATTCTTCCTACAGGAGCACCAGCGTGGCCACGCCGTTTATCTATAACGGCTCGTTCATCAGGTGGCGCACGCTCTCTGTTGGTTACGACCTGTCGAGGTTTTTCAGGAAAGGCGTTATCAAAGGTATCACCGTATCGGCGCTGGTGTACAATGTGCTGATGATCAAAAAATACATCGACAACCTCGATCCCGAGGCGCAGGTATCTTCATCAGACAATCTGCAGGGAATTGAAACGCACACGCTGCCCACGACACGCAGCTATGGTTTGAATTTGAATTTCAGGTTATAATCAGCATAAACAAATATTTTATGAAGCGTATAATAAAGATATTATTCGCGGCCTCCCTTTTAACAGGAATGGCTGCATGCGACAAGGATTTTGAAGAGGTGAATGTAAACCCGGTATTGCCCACAACACTCGATCCCGGGTATTTATTTTCGAATGCGCAATACACGTCTGCCATTCAAACCTTCCACTACCAATCAGAAATTGTGCAGCAGATCATCACGCCCTACACCGGCGTGCTGGAAGGGGGCAACCACAATATTGTGTACGATCCCAATACGAATGTCGCCTTCAACAATCTCTACAATAGCCCTGTGCGCTTTTTGGTGGATGTGATCAACCAAACAAAAGACGATGCCGCGCGCAGCAACCTGTACAACATGGCAAGGATCTGGAAAGCTTACGTTTTCCAGGTGCTGGTGGATACCTACGGCGATGTGCCCTATTTTAATGCGGGCCAGGCGTTCATCACTGAGATCAATTTACCGGAATACGACGACCAGAATGCGATTTACGACGACCTGCTGAAAGAGGTAAGGGAAGCGACCGCTGCACTCGACGCCGGAAAATCTATCGAAAGCGGCGACCTGTTTTACCAGGGCGACATTGCCAAATGGAAGAAGCTCGGCAATTCGTTACTGTTGCGCATTGCAATGCGGTATACGAAGGTGGATCCTGCAAAGGCACAGGAAAATGTTGCCATTGCGGTTGACCCGGCCAATGGCGGCGTGATGGAATCGAACGACGACAATGCGTGGTTCCCTTTCAGCAGCACTTTCAATCACCCCAATGCCAACTTCTTCCAGGGAACGGAAAGAGGAAATGTGTACCTGGGCGGGCCGTTTATTGATTACCTGAAAACGACCGATGATCCGCGCCTGCAATACATTGCCGTGAAATATGAAACACCATCGGCGCCGCTGGATGAAGCGGGCGCTGCCGACACTGATCCCGCCAACCAGGAAGGCATGCCCTATGGTTATAACGAATCCACCATCTCCACGGCGCCCGGCTTTCCCGGAAAGATCGGTTCTGCCTTCAAATACTCGCAACTGAACAGGCGTACATTGGGAAAAATCGACGCCCCGGAATTTTTCATCACCTATGCACAAACGCAATTGCTGCTGGCCGAGGCGGCACAACGCGGATGGATAAGCGGCAGTGCGGCCGATTATTACAATGCAGGCGTACGCGGGCACATGGACCAGATGGCACAGTTCGATGAATCGGCAGTCATCTCTTCGGGCGACCAGAATGATTATCTTACGGCTCATCCTTTTAATGCCGGTACCGCACTGGAGCAGATCAACACGCAATACTGGGTCGCTTCCTTCCTGAATGGTTCGGAAGCGTGGGCCAATTTCAGAAGAAGCGGGTACCCGGCGCTTGCGCCCAACCCGTACCCCGGGGCCGATGCATCGG
>CBIGXK010000234.1:0-6248 GCA_966193805.1 uncultured bacterium
CGGCAGCGCGGCAAATGCCCTGGGCAAGACCTTGCGCTACACGGACAGGAAGGATTTGAAAGTGACAGCGGTGTACGATGACTTCCCCGTAGCGTCGTCCCGGAAAGCAGATTTCCTTGCCAATTACGCATTATTTCTGGAAGAAGAGGCATGGGCAGCCAATTGGGAGAATAACGGCCCGAGTACGTTCATTCAGTTAAAGCAGAACGCAGATCCCGAACTTGTAAGAAAAAAAATCAAAAGATTTTTAGATGGCTATAATAAAGAGCTCGGACCTAATTTCGATATTGAACTGGACATGCAGCTATACAGTGACGTTTATCTTCATTCGGTGTTCAAAGACGGAAAATTGTCGGGCGGAAGAATTGAATATGTCAACCTCTTCAGTGTTGTGGCTATTTTTATTTTACTGATTGCCTGCATTAATTTCATGAATCTCACTACGGCGCGTTCGGTAAAGCGTTCAAAAGAAATCGGAATAAGAAAAGTGGTGGGGGCGGTACGGACGGCATTAATAAAGCAGTTTCTCGGAGAGGCCATCATGATCTCAATATTTGCATTGATCATCGCGCTTTTTATTGCCATGTTATTGCTGCCCGTTTTCAACGATCTTACTGGTAAACAAATATTGTTTCCATTCAGCGAGACAGGTTTCTGGATAATGGTAATTTGTTTAACGGCCGTTACAGGCATTGTGGCCGGTAGCTATCCGGCTGTAGTGCTGTCTGCTTTTCAGCCGATACGCGTATTGAAAGGGCAATTGAAATTTGGCAGGAGCGCCGGAATGTTCCGGAAGGGATTGGTAGTGTTTCAGTTTGTGCTGTCAACCATTCTTATCATCGGGACCATCGTGGTATCGAAGCAAATTAATTTTATCAGCAACAGCAATCTCGGCTACGATAGAGAGAATCTTATCTACATCGCTCTCGAAGGTGAACTCACTGGTAAATACGAACTGGTGAAACAGCAGGCTTCGCATTTGCCGGGAATCAGCAGCGTTTCAAGGATGACCGGGAATCCCACCAATCTTGAAAATGGAACAGGTGGTGTGGATTGGGAGGGCAAGGATCCAAATGTTACGCCCATGTTCACGCAGGCCTCGGTGGGATATGATTTCGTTAAAACGGTGGGAATAAAGCTTGAGGATGGCCGTGATTTTTCGAGAGATTTTGCAAGCGATTCGGTGGCTTATCTCATTAATGAGGCCGCTGCGCAAAAGATGAACTATAAAGATCCCGTGGGCAAACCGCTTACATTCTGGGAAAAGAAGGGATTTATTATTGGCGTGATGAAAGACTTTCATTTTTATTCGCTGCACACGCCCATCAATCCGTTGATTATCCGGTTAAGAGAACCGGAAGCCTGGGGAACGCTGATGGTGCGCACGCAACCCGGAAAAACAAGAGAAGCGCTGGCCGGCCTCGAAAAGCTGTGCAGACAACTTAATCCCAAATTTCCGTTTACGTACACGTTTGCGGATGATGAATACCGGAAGATGTATCTCGCTGAGCAGACTGTTGGTAAGCTCTCTAAATATTTTGCGTTCCTTGCGATATTTATTTCATGCCTTGGATTGCTGGGGCTTACTATTTTTACTGCAGAGCAGCGGGTAAAGGAACTGGGTATCAGGAAGGTGCTTGGCGCGGGTGTCGGCTCGCTGTTTGCTTTGCTGTCGAGGGAGTTTTTGCTGTTGGTAGCCATCGCGTTGCTCATCGCGTTTCCGCTTTCATGGTGGTTGATGAACAAGTGGCTGGAAAATTATGCTTACAGGGAAGATATTGGGGCGATGACTTTCGTGCTCGCTGCTGTTGTTTCATTGCTGATCGCACTCTCGACGGTGAGTATTCATGCGCTCCGCGCAGTGCTCTCTAATCCGGTAAAGAGTTTGAGGAATGAATGAAGCTTAGTCCACCCCCGGCGCTGCGCGCCACCCCCGCTAGCGGGGGATACGCTTTGCGGTTTCTTTCGGCCTTTGCGTGAAATCCGCCAGCGGGGGATACAGTTGCCTGGCGATTCACTATCCCCCTCCGGAGGGGGTGGTCCCGAAGGGACCGGGGGAGGATCAGCGCCAGCGGGAAACAGTTGCCCTTTGGGCAAAACTTAAAACTTAAAAGTTAAAAGTTAAAACTGAAAGCGTCTCCCGTCTCCCGCTTCCCGTCTCCCGTCAAAACTGCAAAACAAACGCCGTCCCCACATCCACTTTGCTCTGCACCTGAATGGTAGCCTTGTGCAAAAGCAATATCTGCTTGCACAAGCTCAATCCTATCCCGCTACCGCTTTTCTTCGTACTGAAAAAAGGAATGAAAATCTTTTCCAGCAATTCAGGCGACATGCCCGGCCCGTTATCTTCCACTTTAATAACCGTCCTGTAGTTTGCATCAATGAATCCTGAGATCACTATCTGCCCATCTTCACGGTTTTTCAAAGCTTCAATGCCGTTCACCACCAAATTGATCAGCACCTGCTCAAACAGGTTCACATCCACATCGAGCTGCAGGTCCGGATCCTTCAGTGCGATCTGCAGGTCGATATTTTTTGCTTCGAGCGTCGGCAGCATCAGGTGATGCAGCGTTTCGAAAAGATCGCGAAGGTATATCCTGCTTAAATTGAGCGAGGTGATCTTGTTCAGGTTACGGTACGTTTCCGCGAACTTCAGCAGGCCCTCACTTCTCCTCTTGATGGTGTCGATGCCCAGTTCGAGGTCGTCTACCGCGCCCGATTTGTTATCGAGATGGATCAGCGATTCCTGCAGCCGGCTCTTGAGTGTAACCGCCAGCGAAGAGATCGGCGCAATGGAATTCATGATCTCGTGCGTCATCACGTTCAGCAGCTTGTCCCACGCTTTCGACTCTGTTTGATCGAGCGCCTCGTTCACATTCTGGAACGCAACGAGTTTGTATTTTTTGCCTTCCGTTTGAAAGGTGCTAGCCGATATAACGATGCGGTACGATCCTCTCTCGGTATTCATTTTGATCAGGCGGCTTTCGCGGGGTTTCATCGACAGCACTTCTTCGAACAAAACCTGGTCCCGTTTGGCAAGCGAATGAATAGTTTTCAAATAGGAAACCTGCAGCATGTTTTTCAGAGACTCGTTCATCCAAACAATATTTCCCGACTCTTCTTCATAAGAAAGAATACCGGTATCCACCAGCTCCAGTATTTTTTGCAGGTACTGGTATTGCGTTTCTTTTTCCTTACTTAATACTTTGAACGTGGTGTTGATTTCGTTGAATCCCTTGCGCAGCAGTCGCAGATCACCGGGCGCCCTGGTGGTCTCGAAATACCGGGAAAAATCGCGGTAGTGAATGGATTCAACAAAACTCGCCCATTCATCCAGTGCGCGGTTATGAAACAAATAGATGCCTACCGCTAAGTAGATCACTATGGGAGTAAGGATCACGGTGTACAGGTAATATCCCTTCACTAGCAGGAAACTTGCAAGCGCGGTGGCCAAAAACAACAGCGCCACGCGAATCAGCATCTGCCATTGTATTGTTCTTGTGAACGTCATGTGCGGTATCAGATATTATATTTGCTCAGTCTCCTGTACAGAGCGGTGCGTGTGAGACCCAGCTCCTTGGCGGCCCGGGAAATATTTCCGTTGTGTTTTTCGATCACACGCAATATCGTACTTTTTTCAACAGTGCTGAGTTTGAGCTCGCCGCCGTCGTCATCGGGTTCAACGGCAGTTTCGATGGGAGAAAAAATAAGATCCTTTGCAGAAAGAACCGGTCCGTCGGACATGATCACCGCTCTTTCTATGATGTATTGCAGCTCGCGGATATTACCCGGGTAATGGTACTCAAGCAGTTTTTGTTCTGCGCTGGCATCGAATTCGAGTCCCGACTTCAGGTATTTATTGCTGTATAATTTAGCAAAGTGCCTGGCCAGCATCATGATGTCTGATTTTCTTTTTCTCAACGGCGGCAGCATGATATCAACCGTATTGATACGGTAGATGAGATCTTTCCTGAAACAGCTTTCATCCGACAGTTCACTCAACGGAAGATTCGTGGCGCAGATCAACCGGATGTCAATGGGGATGGGCTCATTGGTGCCGAGCCTGATAACCTGCCGGTTTTGCAGTACGCTCAATAATTTCGCCTGTTGCTGCAACGAAATGTTTCCGATTTCATCGAGGAACACTGTTCCGCCATGCGCCGCTTCAAATCTTCCCACCCTGTCTTCACGCGCATCCGTGAATGAACCCTTTTTATGGCCGAAGAGTTCACTTTCAAACAGGCTTTCGGTCAATGCGCCGAGGTCAACCTTTACAAACGGTTTTGACGACCTGTTCGAATGTTGGTGAATCGCACGCGCCACCAGGTCCTTGCCCGTGCCGTTCTCGCCGAGTATCAGGATATTGGCGTCGGTGGGAGCAATCTTTTCGATCTTGAAAAAAACATCTTCCATCACCTTCGACGATCCCAGCAGCTCGCTGCCGATGATGGAATCGGCGCCGAACACCGGAACAGGCGATTGCTTGTTGCCTTTTCGTTTCAGCCCCTCTTTCAGGCTTTCAACAAGGCGCTCATTGTGCCACGGCTTGACCACGAAATCTGCCGCACCCTCTTTTAGCGAGCGGACGGCGAGGTCGATGTCGCCATACGCGGTGATCATGATCACCATCGCTTCCGATTTATATTCCCTGATTTTTTTGAGCCAGAAGAACCCTTCATTTCCCGTGTTGATCGAGCTGTTGAAGTTCATATCCAGCAGGATAAGATCGAAGGGTTGTTGAGAAAGCAGCCACTTTAAGTTTTCGGGGCTTTTTTCGGTAACTACCTGCCTGACTTCTGTTTTTAGCAGCAGCCTGACGGCCGTAAGTACATCGGGATCGTCGTCAACGATCAGTATTGATGCATCTTTCATTAACATATCGTAAAAATAGGTCTCCCTCTTTATTGTACCAAAAGCGAACAGTTGATGTTGCGTTAACGTACAAGCTTTATGAATACGGTGAATGTAACCACATAATAATCAGTAGAATGCAAAATGGCATATTCTTCCGTTACAGTATGGCATCGACAGGTAAACAACTCGTAGCAGAGTTCCTGCAATTGTATAATTTTATTTTCAATGGACAGAGCGATACCGAAGAAAAAATGGTCTAAAAAGCGGATACTGATGATACTGGGCATCCTGATGCTGGTATCCCTTATCGTGCTGAGTTTTTATTTTACCTCCGGCAACAGCCGGCTGAATGTGAACACTGACCGTATAACCATCAGTGAAATCAAAAAGGGCCCGTTTAAAGACAATATACCGGTGAACGGCGTGGTATTGCCCCTTACTTCCATCTACCTCGACGCCATCGAAGGCGGAAGGGTGGAAGAGAAGTTTGTTGAGGACGGGGCCATCATGAAAAAGGGCCAGCCCATCCTTCGGTTGTCGAACACCGACCTCGAGCTGAGCCTCATCAACCAGGAAACCTCCGTGTTCAACCTCCTTACGCAGATGCAGATCTCGCGTAACGCCGCCCAGCAAAATACGGTGGGCAAGCTGAACCAGATGACCGATGCAGAAAACAACCTGAAGGAAGCCGAAAGGATTTACAAACTGAACAAGAAGCTGTATGCAGAAAAAGCCATCGGCTACCAGGAATTTAAGCAGTCGGAAAATAATTACTATTACCAGCTGGAGAAAAAGAAGCTGACCGAGCAGATCCTGAAACAGGACAGCGCCAACACAAAAACAGAATTGGAGCAGGCGCGCCAATCGTACGGGCGCACGCAAAACGCCCTGGAAGTGATGCGTAAAAAAGTCGGTGACCTTATTGTTCGCTCACCCATCGATGGCCAGCTCACTTCGCTCGACGCCGAAATAGGGCAAAGCAAGAACAAGGGCGAAAGGCTCGGGCAGATAGATGTGCTCGACGGCTTTAAAGTGCGGGTGAACGTGGATGAACACTACCTTTCCAGGATATATCCCGAGCAGACCGGAACGTTTAGTTTTGCCGGCAAGGAGTACACGCTGAAGATCAAAAAAATATTCACGCAGGTGAATCCGAACGGAAGCTTCCAGGTAGACATGGAATTTGTAGGCGACGAACCCAAGGGCATCAGGCGCGGACAAACGCTGCAGATCGTACTGGCGTTGAGCGACGAAACCGAGGCCATCACAGTTCCGCGTGGAGCCTTCTTCCAGCAAACCGGCGGCAACTGGATATTCAAAGTGAGTGAAGACGGTTCGAAGGCATACCGCGTACCGATACAGTTGGGCCGGCAAAGCATCGATCAGTATGAAGT
>CBIGXK010000235.1:0-6234 GCA_966193805.1 uncultured bacterium
GTCTCCCGTCTTCCGTCTTCCATCTCCCATCTCCTCTTTGCCCTTTCCCCTTTTCCCCTCATCTTTGCGTCCAAAATTTTCGGAATGAAGATCATGAAATTTGGCGGCACCTCGGTGGGCCGTCCAGAAAGAATGCAGCAGGTGTCTGAGCTGATCACAAAATCAGATGAACCCGTTATCACTGTTTTAAGTGCACTGAGCGGCACCACAAACGCGCTTGTTACCATTGGCGATGCCATGGCAGCCGGCGACAGGGAGCTGGCTAAAAAGAATATCGAACAGCTCGAAGCGCATTACCGGTCATTCGTAAAAGAACTGCTCAAAAATGAAAATACGCTTGCGAAAGCGAACCATATTGTTTCCGAACACTTCGAATTTCTTACCATTATCCTGAAAATTTCTTTCAGCGAGGCGCTGAGCAAAGATATCCTGGCCCAGGGTGAGTTGCTTTCAACCAAAATTTTCTCGGTTTATCTCGAAGAAAAAGGCGTGGATCACGCTTTGCTTCCCGCACTGGAATTCATGAGCATTGATACGAACGACGAACCGCAGATTCCGTCTATCAAAACAAAGCTGACCAACCTGCTCAAGCAGTATCCCAATAAAAAAGTATTCATCACCCAGGGATACATCTGCCGCAATGCAAGGGGAGAGGTGGACAACCTCAAACGCGGGGGAAGCGACTACAGCGCATCATTGATTGCTGCTGCAGTGAAGGCATCTGTTTGTGAGATATGGACCGATATCGATGGCATGCACAACAACGACCCCCGCGTGGTGAAGAAAACAAAACCCGTGGTGCAATTGAGCTTTGAAGAAGCAGCGGAGCTGGCATACTTTGGCGCCAAGATCCTTCACCCGGCATCTATCTGGCCAGCGCAATTTTATAAGGTGCCCGTTAAGCTGCTGAATACGATGGAACCCACAGCCGCCGGCACATTGATAACCGAAGAAGCGGGTTCCGTTGGCGCGAAAGCAGTGGCCGCAAAGGATGGTATCATTTCCATCAACATCAAAAGCAGCCGCATGCTGCTTGCTTACGGCTTCCTGAGAAAGATATTCGAGGTGTTTGAAAAATACAAAACGTCTATCGACATGATCACCACTTCCGAAGTGGCGGTGTCAGTAACTATCGACAACAAAAATAATCTCCGGGAGATCGTCAAGGAACTCGAACCCTTTGGTACCATCAGCGTTGAGTCGGATCACTCCATCATTTCTGTTGTGGGCAACCAGATTGGGCAGACGCCGGATATTTTAAAGAAGCTGTTTGAATCGCTTTCGCCGGTGCAGGTGAGGATGGTGAGTTACGGCGGCAGCAAGCACAACGTTTCATTGCTGGTGGCCTCGGCCGATAAAACGAAAACGCTGCAGCTTCTCAACAAGGGATTATTTGGACTTGATTAACGTTTTCCCCGCTGGCGGGTCCTCCCCCGGTCCCTCCTTCGTCGGGACCACCCCCTCCGGAGGGGGATAGCAGGTGGCGTTCAACGTGAAGTCGCACCGTATCCCCCGCTGGCGGGGGTGGCGCGTAGCGCCGGAGGTGGACTAAAAAATCTTCTCCAGCCAGCGCTGCATCCTCTCGATCCACTGAATATCGCTCTTCTTATTGGTAAGGCCGAAGCCATGACCTCCCACTTCGAACAGCAGCACCTCCGCTTCCACACCTTTTTCGTTGAGCGCATCGGCAAAGGCGATGGTGTTGCGGTAGTTCACCCAATCATCTTTGGCGTGAACAAGAAAAGTGGGAGGAGTTTTTTCGGTTACCTGCAGTTCGTTTGAATATTCTTCAATCTTTTCTTTCGAAGCGTTCTTGCCGAGCAGGTTATCACGCGAACCAGTATGCCCAATACTGTCGGAGAAAGAAATTACCGGGTACACCAATACAAGAAAGTCGGGCCGCAGGTTTATTTTCTTTTTATTGGGGATGTACGATTTTTTAAAGTGCGTTCCCGCGGTTGATGCAAGATGTCCGCCCGCCGAAAAACCCATCATGCCGATTCGCTTTTTATTGAGCTTCCACTTCTTTGCATTTTCGCGAACAAACTGATGGCGCGTTGTGCATCCTGCAACGGGCCTATTTCAGGATTTTGCATCCATTCGGCATTTGGAATGCGGTATTTGAGCACAAACGCAGTGATGCCCATTTCATTCAACCTCTTTGCCACATCAATTCCTTCATGTTTTGCGGCTACTATCGAGTATCCGCCGCCGGGGCAGACGATGATGGCATCTCCGTTAGCTTTTCCTTCCGGTGGAAAATAGGCGGTGATGGTGGGCCTGCTGATGTTGCTGATGACAACAATACTGTCCGGGTTGACGGTGGTGGCCTCTTTATCCGGCGACGGCTTTGAATTTGGGATTTCGGAAGGGTACAGCGGGAAAACCTGCTGAGAAAACACATTCATGCTGGCGAGTATAAGGGTAAGGACAGACAGTTTATTCATCAGGTATTATTTATTGGTGTGGCCCGTGTTTATTAATATTATGCTTTATTTGGTTTGAATAATGAAGATAGGTATTGAATCGCAAAGAATATTCCGGCGTAATAAGCACGGTATGGATGTAGTGGCCATGGAGCTCATCCGTCATCTGCGCCGGTTGGATAACGTTAATCAATACCTGCTGTTTGCGAGGAACGGGCCCGACAGGAACTGCATCCTGCCTTCAGAAAATTTCAGGGTACAACTGTTGAAAGGAATTACCTATGGTGATTGGGAGCAGGTCAGCTTGCCGCGGGCCGTCAGTAAAATGAAGCCCGATCTCCTGCACTGCACGGCCAACACTGCGCCGCTGAACTGCCCCGTGCCGCTTGTGTTAACGCTTCATGATATTATTTTCCTGCAGGATATCAGTTTTAAAGGAACGGCTTACCAGAACTACGGAAATATCTATCGAAAGTACGTGGTGCCGCATGCCGTCAGGAAAGCAAAAAAAATCATCACCGTATCAGAGCATGAAAAAGGAGTGATCATGAAAGCATGCGGCGTGGAAGAGGAAAGGATTGCGGTCATTCATAATGCCGCGGCAGAAAATTTCAGCGTTATTGATGACGGGCAGGAGAAGGCGTTGTACAGGGAAAAGCATTCACTACCCGAAAAGTTTATGCTGCACCTGGGGAATACCGCACCGAAAAAGAATACTGACCGGATGATCAGGGCATACGCTGAATACTGCGACAATGCCAGCGATCCATTACCGATCGTGATCCTTGATTACCCGGTAACGCTGGCAATGAACGTGCTGAAAGAAATCGGGCGTGAAAAATTACGGGGCAGGTTTCATTTTCCCGGCTATGTGCCTGTTGGTGAAATGCCGCTGATGTACAATTGCTGTTCATTGTTCGTTTACCCGTCGTTACAGGAAAGCTTTGGTTTGCCGGTGCTCGAGGCGATGGCCTGCGGAGTGCCGGTGGTGGCGGCATCAATTGGGGCGCTGAAGGAGGTGGCAGGCGATGCGGCAGTGTACGCTGATCCGGAAAATGTTTCAGCGATGGCCGCATCGATCGGAACGGTATTATCGTCAACTGCGGTGAAAGAAGAATGCGTGCGGAAGGGTTTTCTCCGTGCAAAGTTGTTCAACTGGAAAAGTTCAGCGGAAAAGCTGCTTAAGGTTTATGGGTAAGTGACTAGTAAAAGTTAAAAGTTAAAGGTTAAAACTTAAAACTAAGATCAATACATCACCTATTGCCGATTGCCGATTGCCCATTGCCGTTTGCCGATCTCCCGTCTCATCAAATCACTAACATCGCATCACCGTAGCTGAAGAAGCGGTATTTATCCTTTATGGCCTTTTTATATGCTTCCATTGCCAGGTCGTAACCGGCAAATGCGCACACCATGATCAGCAGGCTGGTTTTTGGCAGGTGCAGATTGGTGATGAGTGCGTCGGCCACATTGAAAGAATAAGGCGGGTGGATAAATATGTTTGTCCAGCCTTCGGAAGGTTTCAGCAATTTTTCGGCGGTATAGGAAGATTCGATGGCGCGCATGGTGGTGGTGCCCACCGAGCAGATGCGGTGATTGCCGTCAATCGCTTTGTTGACAACCTTGCAGGCCATATCTTCTATACGGTAATATTCCGCGTCCATTTTATGTTTACTGAGGTCCTCGACTTCAATGGGTCTGAACGTGCCGAGGCCGGTATGCAGCGTCACTTCGGCGAAGCGGATACCTTTTATTTCGAGGCGTTTGATAAGCTCCTTGCTGAAGTGCAGTCCTGCTGTAGGTGCGGCAACGGCCCCTTCGTGCTTGGCGTAAACGGTTTGGTAACGTTCTTTGTCTTCTTCGTCGGGTTTGCGTTTGATGTATTTCGGCAAAGGTGTTTCGCCGAGGAGTTCGAGCATCTGCCGAAATTCTTCGTCGGTGCCTTCCCAAAGAAAGCGAATGGTGCGTCCGCGGGAGGTGGTGTTGTCGATGACTTCGGCAACGAGTTCATCGTTTTCGCCAAAGTATAATTTGTTGCCCACGCGTATCTTTCTTGCGGGATCAACGATAACGTCCCAAAGGCGGTTGGGCTTGTTAAGCTCTCTTAACAGGAACACTTCGATTTTGGCGCCTGTTTTTTCTTTCCTGCCATACATTCTTGCGGGAAAAACTTTTGTGTTGTTCACTACAAAAACATCTTTGTCGTCAAAATACTCGATAACGTCGCGGAAATGTTTATTCTCAATTAGTCCGGTGTGGCGGTGAACCACCATCATACGGGCGTCTTCTCTTTTTTTAGCTGGGTGTTGGGCGATAAGGTTTAAGGGAAGATCGAATTTGAACTGGGATAACTTCATGTAATCAATTGTTTTAAATGCCTACATGATATCAGCGGAGTGTGTAAAGAGTGGCAGTTCGGACCTTCCGATACTAACCTGATCTTACGGCACCAGGTTGATATCACATTTTATTTTCAAGCGTGCAAAGGTAGTGTATTTTGGACACTTTAATTTGTTTTTTTAGATCTTACGCCGGTACAATCATCGGCGGGATGGCGTCCAGCAGTTTTTGCGTATAGGCGGAGCGTGGCTGGGTGTACACCTGGCCGGCTTCACCGATTTCCTCGATCCTGCCCTGGTTCATCACCATGATCCTGTTGCTGGTGTAGCGTACCACTGAAAGGTCGTGGGAGATGAAGATGCTGGTGAACCCGAATTCTTTTCGGAGGTCGTTCAGGAGGTTGAGTACCTGGGCCTGGATGCTTACGTCGAGCGCCGACACGGATTCGTCGCAAATGATGAAATCGGGCTCGAGTATCAGTGCTCTGGCAATCACGATACGTTGGCGCTGGCCGCCTGAGAATTCATGCGGGTAGCGTTGGTAGTGATCGGGCGACAGGCCCACTTTTTCCAAAAGCGAAGCCACGCGTTCTTTCCGTTGCCTTGCGGTAAGCCGGGGCTGGTGCACACGGAGTGGCTCACCGATCGCCGACCCAACGGTAATCGACGGATTGAGGGAGGAGTAGGGGTCCTGGAAGATGATCTGTAAATTCTTTCTGAAGCTTTTGAGTTCGGTGCCGGATAATTTCAGGAGATCCCGCCCGGCAAAGAATATCTGTCCGGAAGTGGGAGGGATGAGGCGGAGCAGGGTTCTGCCGAGGGTCGTTTTTCCGCATCCCGATTCGCCGACCAGGCCGAGCGTTTCACCTTTGAACACGTCGAAGGTGATGTTGTCGACGGCTTTGGTGAATGATAATGGTTTGCCGAAGAAATTTTTTGATGAGGGGAACCATACGGAAAGATTTTTTGCCTGGATGAGGGGTTCGCGGGTTGCGGGTCCACCCCCGGCGCTCCGCGCCACCCCCGCCAGCGGGGGATACGTTTTGCCTGTCGGGGAAAACCCCTCTCCCGTCTCCCGTCTTCCGTCCCCGGTCTCCTCTCGCTCAAGAAAATCCCCCACCACGGGCAAACGCGCCCCTCGTGGATAGAGTGCCGGCCTGCACGCCAGCAAGCCCTTCGTGTAAGGATGCCGCGGAGCGCGAAACAATTCTTTCACGTCGCCTTCTTCCACTGCATTCCCTTTATACATGATCACCACCCGGTGTGCGATCTCCGCGATCACACCCAGGTCGTGGCTGATAAAAATAACCCCCATGCCCGTTTCCGCCTGCAGTTCCCGGATAAGTTCAAGAACAGTTTTCTGCACGGTAACATCGAGAGCAGTTGTGGGTTCGTCGCAAATGAGCAACGAAGGGTTGCTGCTCATCGCCATCGCAATCATCACGCGCTGTTTTTGCCCACCGCTCAAC
>CBIGXK010000236.1:0-6233 GCA_966193805.1 uncultured bacterium
ATTCTATCCATTGAACTACGGGACCGCCTTTTTTCAAGGGAGGGCGAAGGTAGAAAAGAAACGGCAAAGGGCAAAGAGAAGACGGGAGACGGAAGGCGGGAGACGGAAGACGGGAGACGGAAGACGGGAGACGGCAAACGGCAAACGGCAACAAGTGGTTTATAAGACAATGTCACTCCCCATTGCCCATTGCCTATTGCCTATTCCCCCTCCAACACCGGCAACACCACACCGCTCGGCCGGGCGGCGTCATGATACATCCTCACGTCCACCTTCTTAAAATCCTTATCCTTAGCATGATAAATATCCACGAATTGCTGCGGGTTCATGTCCACCAACGGAAACCAACTGCTCTGCACCTGCACCATGATCCTGTGCCCCCGCTTAAACACATGCGCCACATCCGGCAGCTTAAACCGCACCTTCGTGACCTTGCCCGGGACAAAAGCCTCCGGCTTCTCAAAGCTATTCCGGTATCTTCCCCTCATCACCTCTCCCCTTACCAACATCTGGTACCCGTTCATCACATACCTGTCCGTATCACTATATTGAAAATAATCAGGAAACACGTCCACCAGCTTCACCACAAAATCCGCATCCGTACCACTCACGCTCACATTTAAATCGGCCACCAGCTCACCGGCCACGGTCACATCCTCCATCAACGTATCCGTCTTAAACACGAGCACATCCGGCCGGCTGGCCGCAAACCGCTGGTCGTCGGTCATATACTCCCTCGTACGCTCGGTAATCACCCCGCCGGTAAAAGGAACCGGCTTCGCAGGATCACTTACATACTGCGAGTAACCAGCCGCAGCCGCCGGCTTGCTCCACTTCAACCCACCATCACCCTGGAAATATAAACGCTTCATCTCCACACCCGCGGCAGGCCATTCATCAAACTGACGCCACTCATTTGCACCGGTGAAAAAAATATTCGCCTCCTTTATCCCGCCAACATCTCCTTCTCCCTTCAAATAATAATTGAAAAAAGGGACCTCCATATTTTCAGCATACCACTCAGAAGTTTTACTGCCAAATTGCACATTGCCCAAACGACTCCCATCACCCCTGGCCCACTGGCCGTGGTACCACGGACCCACAACAATCCTGCTATCCGTTCCCTTGCTCTTCTCCTCTATCGCCTTGTAGGTGGCCCAGGCGCCAAAACAATCCTCCGCATCAAATAATCCTCCCACCACCAATACCGCCGGCTTCACACCCCTGATACCACTTCTCGCATCGCGCTTCTTCCACCACTCATCGTAATTAGGGTGACGCATAATATCGTTCCAAAAACGAATGCTGTCGCCTGTGAGCCGCGTGAAATTCGACAGCGCGCGCGTCCGCACAAAAAAATCATAGCTGTCTTTTGTAACAGGCTCAAAGCCGCGGTTGACGGGGTGAGTAGTAGGTGTGGGTCGCGGACTGCCAAATCCCCGGCGCACATAAAAAGTGAAGGCGTCTATCAGCATCAGCGCACCGTTGTGGTGCCAGTCGTCGCCCATGAACCAATCGGTTACGGGCGCCTGCGGACTCACGGCCTTAATGGCCGGATGCCCGCTCAGCGCGGCCTCTGTCGAATAAAAGCCGGGATACGAAATTCCAAAAACACCCACATTGCCATTGTTACTTTCCAGGTTCTTCACCAGCCAATCCACGGTATCGTAGGTGTCGCTGGCCTCATCAATATCAGAAGAAGTTTTTTTATTGGGATTGAACGGCCGCACGTCAACAAACTCACCTTCGCTCATATACTTGCCGCGCACATCCTGTATCACCATGATGTAGTTTTCTTTGAGATACCTGTTGTAATGGTTCTTCCAGAAAGTGCGGTAATTATTTTCACCATACGGCGCACACGAATACGGCGTTCGCGTCAGCAAAACCGGATGTTTTTCGGTGCTGTCGACCGGTACATATATAGATGTAAACAGCTTTACGCCATCGCGCATGCTAATGTACCGTTCCGTCTTTTGATAATGCTGCACGAACCAGGCAGAGTCCGCATCCTGCGCACCCGCAAAAAGAGGAAGCGCCAGGAAGAAGAGTAAAAACGACCTCATATAAACAGTTTGGATAATGAAATTTAGCGGTTTTTCAGCCTATCTTTGCACTCCCTTAGAAACGGACACATGAAATTTTACAATCTGCTCATAAAATACCGCCTGCCGCTCGGCATTGTGCTCATACTGGCAGGCGTTGCCGCTAATATCGGGTACGGCTTCTGGCCGGCGTTTCCCGCTTACCTGATCGGCCTGATCCTTATTGCCGGGCACTTCTTTATCGGACCGCTGCGCCTGATACAGGATTACATGGAAAAAGGCGACATGGAAGGCGCCGAACGCGTGGTGAACTCGGTAAAATACCCGAACCTGCTGTATAAGCCCATCCGCTCGGCCTACTACACGGTTAAAGGCCAGATGGCCATGATGAAACAGGATTTCGAAGGCGCGGAAAAACACATGAAGAAGGGTATCGACCTTGGCTCACCCATCAAAGAAGTGGAGGGCGCCAACCTGCTGCAAATCGGCATGATCAATATGCAGAAAGGCAATTTCAAACAGGGCGAAAGCTACATTCGCCAGGCCCTTCGCAAGGGGCTTCCCGATAAAGAAAATGAAGCCGCAGCCTACCTGCAGATGTGCAACATCATGATGAACAAGCGCGAGTTCCGCGCAGCAAAAGACTTTTTTAAGAAAACGAAGGCGCTGAAGCCAACAAACCCGCAAATACTCCAGCAGGTAAAGGAAATAGAAAAATATATTACGCGGATACCGGGATGATCATCGGAAGTCGTTGCTCACCTGGCCGATCACTTCGTCCATAACGTCAAGCACTTTTTGCACCAATGCCGTCAGTTGCACCGGGTCGGAAGCACTTTTGCCACCCGACTCTATCGTTCTGATATCACGCTTCAGCGATACAATACCCATCGAGTCAATTGTCGATTTCAACTTGTGCGCATGCTTGCCCGTCATCACCCAGTCGCCCTTTTCACAACATTCTTTCAGGTCGCTTAATGTTTGGGGAACCGTTTGCAAAAAGAGCTCCATCATCTTTACGATGAAAGTTTTGTCGCCGCCCGATATGGCTTCAACCATCGCCAGGTCATATAATTTTTCACCGGCAGGCGTAACAACAGTATGGCCATCCGGGACCACATCAACATGATGCCCTTTCATATTCTTTGCGACGATGCCCATTAACGTGCGCTCTTCAAAAGGCTTTGCCAGGCAGTCGTTCATCCCGATATTCAGGTAAACTTCACATTCGGTTTTCAGCGCATTCGCGGTTAGCGCCACTATCGGCACCTGTGCCTTCGCTTCATCATGCATGGCTCTGATGATCTTTGTGGCTTGCATGCCGTCCATTTCAGGCATTTGAATATCCATCAGCACGAGGTCGTAGTCGGCGGCACTAATTTTCTCGACGGCTTTCTTTCCATTGTCGGCCACATCAACCAGGCAACCCCACGATTCCATGATATGTTTTGCGAGGTACTGGTTCAGTTCCACGTCTTCTACCAATAAAATTTTCTTGTCTTTCAGGCCGCGGTGCTTCAACATACGCGAGGGTTATCTATTTACAAGTTCGCCAGCCTGAATCATGCGGTATATGGTGCTTTTGCCCACGTCGAGTTTTTTTGCCACCAGCAGTACATCCCTGTCATATTTATCGAGGTAATGTTGAATGATTTCTATCTCGTATTGCTTGAGCGACTTTTCCTGCATCAACATTCCATTCATCGAACTGGTGGAATTTAACGACAGGTTCTGCGGTTGGATCACCTCATCGTCGGCGAGTACTGTCGCCAGCTCTATCACCGAACGCAGCTCGCGTACGTTACCCGGGAAAGGATAACCAAGCAGTTTTTTCTGTGCCTCTTCCGAGAGCACCTTTTTGGCACCGCCGTTCTCTTTGCAGAAAGCGTCCATAAAGTGCTTGGCCAAAATGATGATGTCGTTGCCACGGTCACGCAGCGGTGGAATGAAAATGGGCAAGCCGATAAGGCGGTAGTACAGGTCCTCGCGGAACGTTTTATTTTGCACTTCATCCATCAGGTTGCGGTGCGTGGCCACAATGATGCGGCAGTTTACTTTTGTCACTTCGTTGCCGCCCACTCTTATCACTTCGCGTTCCTGCAGAACGCGCAGCAGCTTTGCCTGCAAATTGATATCCAGTTCACCGATTTCATCGAGGAAAAGCGTTCCGTTATTGGCCTCTTCAAATTTTCCGATCCTGCGCGTTACGGCGCCTGTAAACGCACCTTTCTCGTGGCCAAACAATTCGCTCTCGAGAAGGTCCTTGGGTATGGCAGCAACGTTTACGGCAACAAACGGCTTCTTACTGCGCTCGGAATTGTAATGAATGGCCTTTGCCACCACTTCTTTTCCCGAACCGGTTTCGCCGGAAATAGATACCGTAATATTGGTTTTGGAGGCCTTTTCTATTAATGCGCAGACTTTCTGGATCTCGTCGCTTTTCCCAATGATGAATTTGGAAAAATCGTGCTTTTTCACCACCTGTTCCTTCAGTTGCTCAACTTCATTGCGCAGTCCGTTGATCTCTTTAAGGTGCAGGAGGGTGTTCCAGAGCCTGTCTTTAGTGTCGTCGTCCTTAACAATGTAGTCGAACGCCCCGTTCTTCAGGAGGCTTATTGCTGTGGCCACATCTTCCTGGCCGGAAATGACCAACACCTGGATGGAAGGAAAATTTTCCTTTATTTTTTTCAACACCTCGTCACCTGCCATGTCGGGCAGCGAGTAATCGAGTGTAACCACATCAGGGTTTTCATGCAGATGATTGAAGAACTCACCTGATTTTTCGAAGCGTTTTACCTCGTAATCAGGGTTCAATGAGAGGTAATGCTGTAACATAGAGCCGTACCAGGTATCATCCTCAAGGATGAATATCTTAAGACCGTTTGGATTTTTCATGGGCATGATTCTGGCCTTATAACGCAGAAATTGATAAATTATTCCCAAAATGACGCTCTCTTTCCCGTAAAACACCAAAAATTTCCTGTTTAAACCTCAATTTCAGGAACCACCGGGCACCTTACCTTTGACGCATGATCTTAAGAGATAAACTCAACCAGCAGTTTGCGAAGGAATATGAAAGGCTGAATGAACAGCAGCGGCAGGCGGTCGATAAGATCGAGGGGCCGGTAATGGTTATTGCGGGTCCGGGTACCGGGAAGACGCAGATACTGGCGGCACGGATCGGTCGCATCCTGCTGGATACCGATGTTTCTCCCTCCAATATTTTATGTCTTACCTACACCGATGCCGGGGCGCTGGCCATGCGGCGCCGGCTCATCCAGTTTATTGGGTCTGATGCTTACAAGGTGAATATTTTCACTTTCCATGCCTTTTGCAATGATATTATCCAGGATAATCTTTCCCTTTTTGAAAATAACGAGCTTGATCCGATCTCCGAACTGGAAAAAATTGAATTGCTGAAAAGGCTGATAGACCGCTTTCCGAAGGATCACCCTTTAAAAAGATACCGCGGCGACGTTTATTATGAAATAAAAAATCTTGCTTCTCTTTTTTCCACCATGAAGCAGGAAGGATGGAAACCCGATTTTATTATAAAAAGCATCAATGCCTACCTCGACGATTTGCCTAACCGGGATAAATTTATTGCCAAAAGGGCGACGAAAGAATTTAAGAGAGGCGACGTACGCACCGATAAAATTGAAGAAGAAAGGGAGAAGATGTCGAAGCTGATGGCAGCCGTTAAGGAATTCGACACTTTCCAGTCGATGATGCGCGAGAAAAACCGGTACGACTTTGATGACATGATCAATTGGGTGATCAGGGCATTCGAAGAGAACAACCAACTGCTGCTGAGTTACCAGGAGCGGTTTCAATATATACTGGTGGATGAATACCAGGATACGAGCGGAACGCAGAACCAGCTTGTGCGACTGCTCATTAACTACTGGGAGCAACCGAATATTTTCGTGGTGGGCGACGATGACCAGAGTATCTATCGTTTCCAGGGGGCCAATATCGAAAACATGGAACAGTTCTGTTGCGACTTCGCTAAGGATTTGTTCAAAGTAGTGCTCACTAACAATTACCGGTCCACGCAAAACATCCTCGACATTTCCAAAACGCTGATCTCGCGCAACGAGGAAAGGCTGATCGCAAAAATGGAGGGACTGTCGAAAGAACTGATAGCCAGCCATCCGGAAATCAGCCTGCTCGACCACAAACCTGTTA
>CBIGXK010000237.1:0-6223 GCA_966193805.1 uncultured bacterium
GTATTCGCCGGCTGCCGCCCGCATGATAGAATTAGTGGCCGCATCGAAACCCTGGAAATAATTTTCCTTTCTGAAGGCAGGAGCGATATCGGTATTGATGATTTGCCCCGCGGTGATGTCGGGAATGGCTCCTTCCAGTCCGTAACCCGTTTCGATCCTGATCTTGTGATCCTGGATCGCTGCAACGATCAGCACGCCATTATTGGTTTCCTGGTTGCCGATGCCCCAGTCGCGCAAAACGCGCAACGCATATTCTTCTATCGGGTAATCCTCAAGTGTGCCCACCGTTAATATTACCACCTGGTTCGTTGTGCTGTCGTCGTACGCAACCAGTTTCCTTTCAAGCGCCGACTCTTCTTCAGGCGACAGCACATTGGCAAGGTCGTTAACTAGTTTAGGCGGCGACGGCCGGGAAGGTATTTGCTGTGAAAAGGAAATTGCCGGAACCAGTAACAGTAGCCATATGGTGATCCTGAAGAATTTATTCATCCGCTAGTCGTCGTTTTACAGATTAGCGCCCAAAAACGATATCGTCGGGCAACTCATTTTTGTCGAGGTTGGGATCGTACGGAAAATGCTCGTGCAGCGCCTCCCCGATAGCTTTGATCACCAACAAAATGGCGTCGAGGTAATGATTTTGCCGGAAGTGCCTGCTCATTTCATCCACCTCTTTTTTCCAGAACTCATTACCCAGCTTTTGATGAATGCCCTGGTCGGCGAAGATCGCAAATTGGTGATCCCTGATGGCCACATACAGCAATACCGAATTTCGGTGCTGGGTGTGGTCCATCTTGAGGCTCCAGAATATTTCTGCCGCCCTGTCGAGCGGATCCACGAACCTGCACCGGCTTTCAATATATATCCGAATCTCCCCGCTGGTTTGCTGCTCGGCACTACGGATAGCCTCTATTATCCGCTCGTTTTCCTGCGAAGAAAAAAGATTCTTTGTTGGAAAGAGGCGAAAAAAACTCATTGCGCACTGTCATTAAAGTTGACAGTAGGTGCATTCTGTGCGCCGGGATCGGCCTGGAACGGTTGCTTCACGGAAAATCCGAAGATGCCCGCATACAACACGTTAGGGAAGCGTCTCACCACCTGGTTATATTCCTGAACGGAGGTATTGAAATCGTTCCTGGACACTTTTATCCTGTTTTCTGTGCCTTCAAGCTGTGTTTGCAGGCTCAAATAGTTTTGATTGGCCTTCAGGTCGGGATACCGTTCAATGGTTACCAGCAGCCTGCTCAATGCGCCAGACAGTTCACCCTGTGCCTGTTGAAACCGCTGTAAATTTTCCGGTGTAAGATCGCCGGGATTAATAGTGGTTTGTGTGGCTTTGGCGCGGGCCTCTACAACTCTTGTGAGTGTTTCCTGTTCAAAATTAGCCGCACCCTTTACGGTGTTGACGAGGTTAGGAATGAGGTCGGACCGCCGTTGGTAATCGCTTTGCACGTTCGCCCATTTGGCTTTAACGTTTTCATCAAGCTTTACCATGCTGTTGTAGCCGCTGCAGCCACAGCCGCCGAGCAGCACGATCAGTGCAACGATTATAATTAAAGTGAGATTACGCGATTTCATGTTTCAACGATTTTATTTGGCTAAAATTACAGGTTTTAAAGTATTGAACATCAGGTTTTCCCCACGGCACGATTTTAGAACGAATTTTAATAAATCTGCGGTTATGGTTGCCCGTCTGCTGGTAGGTGGATTATTGCTTGTTGCGCTCGCTTTTTGTTCCAGGGACCCAGAGGTTACCGGGCCAGAAGGCCCGCCTGCAGATTCGACTTCCAACCCTCCTCCCGATACTTCTTCTGTGGAGATCATCACTAAGGTTGTTGCTGATCAGCTCGATTTTCCCTGGGAACTCGTATGGGGTCCCGACAGCAAGATATGGTTCACCGAAAGGCCGGGCCGTATTAGCAAATTGGATCCGGAAACCGGCAACATCACTCCTTTGCTCACCATCAACGACGTGTACAGCGTAAGTGAATCGGGACTTTTAGGGATGGCCATTCCACCCGATGTAAGCAAAAATCCATACCTCTTTGTTGCCTACACCTATAAAAAGAATGGTCAGAATACACTGAAAGTTGTGCGCTATAATTATAGCGAAGAATCTTTAACGGACCCTTTCATTGTTCTCGACGATGTGCGGGGCGGTGGTATTCACAACGGCTGCAGATTGCTGGTAGCAGGCGATAAATTATTTATTACGACGGGCGATTCGAACGACCAGTCGCTACCGCAAAATTTATCCAGCAACAACGGAAAAATATTACGCGTGAATTTTGATGGAAGCGTTCCTTCAGACAATCCTGATCCGTCAACGCCGGTT
Organism: uncultured bacterium; assembly: GCA_966193805.1. Taxonomy (GTDB): domain Bacteria; phylum Bacteroidota; class Bacteroidia; order Chitinophagales; family Chitinophagaceae; genus Flavitalea. The sequence goes on from CBIGXK010000237.1 coordinate 2,333, forward strand.
TGGAGTTACGGTCACCGCAATGCGCAGGGATTGGTGTTGGCGAACGATTCTTTATTCAGCTCAGAACACGGTCCGGATACCGACGATGAGATCAACATTATCCACAAAGGCGCGAACTACGGATGGCCGGATGTGAAAGGTGAGTGTGATGGCAACGAGCAGGAATTCTGCGATGAACATCATGTGGTTCCTTCCATTAAAAGTTGGACACCCACCATTGCGCCCAGTGGTATGGAATATTATTCGGGAGATGAGATTCCGCAGTGGAGGAATTCGCTGCTGTTATGCACACTTAAAGATGAGCGGCTGATCCAGTTAAAGTTGAATGGAGAAGGAAACGCGATTATTTCCGGGAAGGAATATTTTGTGAATGCGTTTGGCCGGTTGCGGGATGCGTGCATTTCGCCATCTGGTGTGGTGTATATCTGTACAAGCAATGGTGGTGATGATAAGATTGTGGAGATTAGGAGGAAGTGAACTTTTTCAGTTGTCCACCGGGCAAAACTTAAAAGTTAAAAGTTAAAACCGTCACCCGTCCTATCTTTGCCCATTGCCCATTGCCCATTGCCCGTCTCACGCCTTAATCGCCGCAATCCCCGGAAGCTCCTTTCCTTCAAAAAATTCAAGCATGGCGCCGCCGCCGGTAGAAACATAGCTCACTTTATCCGCAAAACCAAACTGGTTGATCGCGGCAACAGAATCACCACCACCGATCAGCGAATAAGCGCCCTTCTGTGTCGCTTCTGCAATCGCTTCGGCAACAGCCTTGGTGCCTTTTTGGAATTTCTCCATTTCAAAAACACCCATTGGTCCGTTCCAGAGAATTGTCTTAGACTCAAGTATCACTTGTCTAAATTCTTTGATCGCCTTTTCGCCGATGTCGAGCCCCATCCATCCGTCGGGAATGTTGTTGTTGTCACCTTTTTGCGTATTCGCGTTGGCGTCGAACCTGTCGGCGATAACGCTGTCGGCGGGCAGGTGTATCTGTACATTCTTCGCCCTGGCTTTTTCAAGCAGTTCTTTCGCTGTGCCGAGCCTGTCTTCCTCGACGAGTGAATTCCCTACTTTGCCGCCCTGTGCCTTGAAAAAGGTGTAGGCCATTCCGCCTCCTATAATAATATGGTCTGCTCTTTCGAGCAGGTTTTCTATCAGCAGAATTTTATCTGAAACTTTTGCACCACCCATGATGGCGGTGAAGGGTTTCTCCGCACTCTTCAGCACTTTCTCGGCACTTTTCACTTCGTTTTCCATCAGCAGGCCGAACAATTTTTTATCGGCAGGAAAAAATTCAGCGATAACCGCCGTTGAGGCGTGTGCGCGGTGGGCGGTGCCAAATGCATCGTTCACATATACATCGCCCAGAGACGCGAGTTGCTTTGCAAAGTCTTTATCCCCTTTCTCCTCCTGTTTGTAAAACCTGAGATTTTCCAGCAACAGTACTTCACCCGGTTTAAGCGCGGCCGCTTTTTCTTTTGCGGAGGCGCCGATGCAATCGTCTGCAAAGTCAACATTCTTTCCGAGCAGTTCTTTCAGGTGCGGAACGAGGTGCTTCAGCGAATATTTATTCGTCGGACCTTCTTTCGGGCGGCCGAGGTGCGACATGAGGATGACGCTGCCGCCGTCTTTCAGGATTTTCTGAACGGTGGGTATGGCTGCACGGATCCTGGTGTCGTCGGTGATCTCGAACTTGTCGTTGAGTGGCACGTTGAAATCGACGCGTACAAGCGCTCTTTTCCCGGAAAAGTTGTAATTGGAGAAATCTTGCATGAAAGAGATTTTTATGGGCGAGTGGGAAGTGGGGAGTAGGTAGTGGGGAATTTACAGAGCTCTTGTCAAACACTCCCTACTCCCTACTACCCACTACCTATTCTTACTTCTTATTGATCAATCCCGCAAAGTACTTCACAGTTCTTACGAGTTGGCTCACGTAGCTCATTTCGTTGTCGTACCAGCTTACTGTTTTCACCAGTTGGATATCGCCAACGCTCATCACTCTTGTTTGGGTGGAGTCGAAGATGGAGCCGTAGTGCGAGCCGATGATGTCGCTGCTCACGATTTCGTCTTCGGTGTAGCCGTAGCTTTCGTTGCTGGCGGCTTTCATGGCCTTGTTAACTTCTTCCACCGTTACTTTTTGTCCGAGGATGGTGGTGAGTTCGGTGAGCGAACCGGTGAGGGTGGGTACGCGTTGAGCGCTGCCGTCGAGTTTTCCTTTCAGGTTAGGGAGAACGAGGCCGATGGCCTTTGCTGCTCCTGTGCTGTTGGGAACGATGTTTTGGGCTGCGGCCCTTGCCCTGCGGAGGTCTCCTTTAGGGTGGGGGGCGTCCTGGGTATTTTGGTCGTTGGTGTAGGCGTGGATGGTAGTCATCAGTCCGCCCTTGATGCCGTAGGTATCGTCGAGCACTTTTGCCATAGGTGCCAGGCAGTTGGTGGTGCAGGATGCGCAGCTGATGACGGTTTCGGATCCGTCGAGAATGTCGTGGTTAACGTTGAAAACGATGGTTTTAAGGTCGCCGGTAGCGGGAGCGGAGATCACCACTCTTTTTGCGCCGGCGGTGAGGTGGGCCGAGGCTTTTTCTTTATCGGTGAAGAAGCCTGTACATTCGAGAACGACGTCTACGTCGTGCGTTTTCCAGGGAATTTCTGCCGGATTTTTCTGAGCGTATATTTTTACTTCGTCGCCGTTGACGATAATAGAGTTTTCTGTTGCTTTAACTTCCTGGTTGAAGGGGCCCTGTGCGCTGTCGTACTTAAGGAGGTGAGCGAGAACTTTGGGACTTGTAAGATCGTTTATGGCTACCACATCAATGCCTTCCATCTGGTAGATCTGGCGGTAAACCAGGCGGCCGATTCTTCCGAAGCCATTGATAGCAACTTTAACTGTGCTCATAGTCAAGAATTTGAGTTTTATAAATTGAGGCACGAAATTACGATTCTATCAATAAAGTTTTGGAAGAAAATATGGGTACTACTATCTTTGCCGTCCCAAAAAGGACGCCGCGTTGGTCAATCGGTTAAGACGCATCCCTTTCACGGATGAATGAGGGGTTCGATTCCCCTACGCGGTACATAAGGAACTTTTCGACAAATTATTATCAGGCTGTTCAAATATGAGCAGCCTTTTTTGCGCCAGCAGCTTGAGTTTGGGACGAAAGAAAGGAAGTATAAAGTGAGTTCGATAGACTTTATCCTGGTACCATAAAGTGTTGTTGAATCCCAACAACCTTAACATCACTTGTTGTTCGGGGATAGAAGCGATATTGTAAAAGTGTTTCAGGTTCGTAAGCAATGGCAACTATTGGCTGAAACAGCCACACCGCGGAAGCAAAAAAAAAAATTTAATCAGGATTTGCTGATGTTGATGAATCCAAAAAAATTGCTGTTTCCCGCGATGGGTACGTAAATACCGACCTGATGATCTGCCTGGAGACCGTTTGCAAGGATGTAACGATCACAAAAGACGAAGGACTGATTCCCGAGGCTGTTCGATTTCGAGCAGCGTTTTTTTGACGAGAACAATTTAGACATCCGAGCGTGTCGAAACTGGCTGCAATCTTTAACTCGTGTCTCTACGATCGATTGATTGCTTTGCTATTCTCTTCTTACCACACGCATTTCCCCTATAAGCGGGCCTGTCAAACCGGACGTAGCATTCTGGTAAGTGCCTGAAAACGTAAGAAACACTTCTCCTCCGACCGGGCCATATTTTTTAACGTTCACAACAAGCGGCGCAACGGGGTGGTATATAGAGTCTCGCAAGTTCACGTTCCATGGATTATCTATAACGCTTGTATGCACAGTGGAATCCCTGAACTGAATCTCTATACTAAAAAGATCCCTCGCATCTTTATGGTTCTCACACTTTATCCATGTAACACTGTCCATCGTAGGAAA
>CBIGXK010000238.1:0-6222 GCA_966193805.1 uncultured bacterium
ATGGGTAACCAGCAGGTTCCTTTATACAGCTATGAAAATGCTATCGTGCTGGGACGCAACTATGCCTTTGGTGGAACACTTGCCTCGGGTGCAGCGGCAATTGCGTACTCCGATCGCAACATTTCATGGGAAACCACCACTACCTACGATCTTGGTATAGACGCGGAACTGCTGCGCAACAGGATCAGTATTACCGCCGACGTTTATAAAAAACGCACTACCGGAATTCTTCGTGAAGTGAACATCCCGGCACAGATCGGCGGGTTATCAGGTCCGCAGGAAAATATCGGAACGATGGAAAATATTGGCTACGAAATTGCACTGCGTTACCGCAACAGCATTGGCGCGTTCAACTACGACATCAATGGCAGCGTGTCGTACAACAGGAACGAGGTGGTGGATATAGATGGACAGATCCTCTATGACTACAACACAAACCTTTCTACCATTACGCAGGCCGGTTATCCCATCAATTCCTATTACCTGCTGCAGGCGGAAGGAATTTTCCAGAGCGATGAAGAAGTGGCCAACAGTGCCTTTCAAAGCAATGCCACTAAAGCGGGTTACATCAGGTTCCGCGACATCAATAAGGATAATATCATCAATGGCGACGACCGCGTGATCGTCAATACGTCCACCAACATTCCGAAGTACACCTACGGATTTGGTTTTAACGTGGATTACAAAGGACTTTCACTGAATGCATTTTTCCAGGGTGTTGCCGGGTTGAAAATATATCCGACAGCAAACCTTGCGTATCCTTTCAACAATGGCGCAAATGCGACATGGGAGTGGACAACAGATGCATGGACGCCCGACAACAAAGATGCACGTTTGCCGATCATTACAGAGAGTACGGGCAGCCAGGATAATTTCCAGCCATCTACCTTCTGGCTGAGGGATGGTTCGTACCTGCGTTTGAAGAATATTCAGCTCGCTTATTCCCTTCCCGATAGGTGGACCACTGCAGCGAAGATCAGCAAGGTGACTGTATTTGTGAACGCAGAAAATGCGCTGACGTTCTCGAAGTACGACGACTTCGATCCGGAATCACTTCTGAACGCGAGCACGCTTTATCACTATCCCATGCTGAAAACATTCAGTGGCGGAGTGAGGGTGTCCTTCTAAACGAGAACCATTGTTAATAGATAAAATGACCAAAATGAAAAATAAATTAATTGTTCTGATAAGCGCCTGTGCCGGACTGGTAATCGCAGGTTGCAACAAGAGCTTGTTGGATACTTCTCCCGATAACAAATACGTGGAGAGCAATTTCTGGACATCCGAGGCCGCAGCGGAAGCGGCACTCACAGGGTCGTACGCCCCGCTGACGTACACCGGTTTATTTGGCGGCGATGCCACACCGTTATGGGAAGAAACGGCATCGCCAAATGCGTACAATTACAGCAATTCTATCGGCTTTAACTTTATTGCCCTGGGCAAGCAGATGCCGAGCAGTGAAGGTATTATCCAGTCGAGGTGGCACGATTGCTACTCGGGCATTGGCCGTTGCAACACCTTCCTGGCAAAAGTGGATGAAGTGGAAATGTCGGATGAAACGAAGGCAAAGTGGAAAGGTGAAGCGCATTTTCTTCGCGCGCTGTACTACTTCATGCTGGAGAATTATTATGGCGGTGTGCCGCTGGTGCTCGATCCTCCCGATCGCGAAACGCAGTCTGAATTACCTCGTGCCTCACGGGAGGAAGTGGTGGCACAGGTACTCGCCGACCTGGACGAGGCGGCAGCAGTGCTGCCGTTAAAAAGCGGCGGCGCCAAGGCTGGTCATGCCACAAAAGGTGCGGCGCTTGCTTTGAAGGCGAAGGTGTTGCTCTTTGAAGCGAGTCCGTTGTTCAGCGGAGGTTCGGGCAATTGGCAGGCCGCTGCTGACGCCGCCAAAGCCGTGATGGATATTGCTGCCGATGCGGGTTATGGGTTATTCGATGATTACCGCGCGCTGTTTTTACCGGAAAATGAGAATAACAAGGAAGTGATATTCGATGTTCAGTTTATATACCCCGACCTCGGTCACTCATTCGATTTGATCGACAAGCAATATAATACCAATGCGCCGCTGCTGAACCTGGCCGAAGCATACCAGATGGCGAATGGAAAGGCGATTACGGAAGCAGGTTCCGGCTACGATGCGGCACATCCATATGTGGGCCGCGATCCGAGGTTGTACCAAACGATCGTGTTTCCCGGCGATACTTTCATGACCGAGGAAGTTACGCCGTCGCGTTTTGCGATTACGGGCTACGGTTTGAAAAAGTACAGCATTTACGATAAGGGCGAGCCTCCTGCAGGCATGAGTGATCTGAAAAGCGGCCAATCTGAAACCAATTACATAGTGCTTCGTTATGCCGATATTTTGTTGATGTATGCCGAAGCAGCGAATGAGGCCGTTGGTCCGAATGCATCTATTTATGATGCGCTGAACGAGGTGAGGGAGCGTGCGGGCATGCCTGAATACGCTGAGATTTATAGTAAAGAACAATTGAGGGACATCATCCGTCACGAGCGCCGCATTGAGTTTGCGGGAGAAGGGATGTATTACAATGACATCAGGAGGTGGAAGACGGCTGAAACAGTGATGAACGCAATGATCTATAAATATGACGGCAGCGCGATCGAGACACGCAAGTTTGATGCTGCAAGAGATTACTGGTGGCCCATTCCCCAAACAGAAATGGACCTGAACCCTGCGCTGGAGCAGAATAGTGGGTATTAAGAAGTGAGACGTGAGACGTGAAACGTGAGACGTGAGACGTGAGACGTGAGACGTGAGACGTGAGACGGGAAACGGAAGACCTGAGACGTGAGAGGGTTTTCAGTTTTAACTTTTAAGTTTTGCCCGGAGGGCAACCATATCCCCCGCTGGCGGGGGTGGCGCGAAGCGCCGGGGGTGGACCGGCGAGCAATAAGTTCACGCAGGGTCTTCTTCAGAAGACCCTGCTTATAAAACACTGTATCTTGCCCGGCTTTCAACAGCAAGTAAAATCGACCGATATGAAAAAGAACTTTTTATTTATCACTTTCTGCCTTTTTGCATGTGGAGCCTTCTCACAATGGGACAGCACACACCGCCCCGGAAGCTTCAGGTTAAAATCCGAACTCTTCGAATCCTATCCCAATTCAAAAAAAGACATCATATTCTTAGGCAACAGCATCACCGCCGGTGTCGACTGGATGGAGCTGCTGGGCAACAGGAGGGCGCGCAACCGCGGAATTTCCGGAGATATTACATTCGGTGTGCTTGAACGCCTCGGCGAAGTGATTGAAGGGCATCCGGCAAAAGTGTTTATCCTGATCGGAATCAACGATATTTCACGAGACATTCCCGACACCGTTATTCTCTCCAATTATGAAAAAATTGTCCAAAGAATAAAGACGTCGTCACCGCGCACAAAAATTTATATTCAAACCCTGATGCCTGTGAATAGCGCCTTTGCAAAATTCAAGAACCATTACAATAAAGACGAGCACATTAAAGCAGTGAACGATGGTTTACGCGCTCTGGCACAACAAGAGCACGTTACTCTTGTGGATCTGCATCCGCATTTCTTAGACGGTGAAGGAAGAATGAAGAAAGCATACACGCAGGATGGACTTCATCTCAATGCGGAAGGATACAAGGTGTGGAGAGATGTTTTGCAACAATATCTGTAACTTGGTACGATAGTTCATACTCATGAAAACAATGAAAAAATATTTTGTATTTGCCATTCTTCTATTTCTATCAACAAACATTTTTTCGCAAACACTGCCCCGGCCGAAACTAGTCGTGGGTATTGTGGTTGACCAAATGAGATGGGATTATCTCTATCGTTATTACGACAGGTACGGTGAAGGCGGTTTTAAAAGAATATTGAACGAAGGGTTCACGTGTGAGAACACTTTCATCAGCCATCTTCCTTCTTTCACGGCTGTGGGCCACAGCACTGTATTCACCGGGTCGGTGCCGGCCATCCATGGCATCGTTGGGAATAACTGGATAGACCAGCAAACCGGCAAGATGTGGTATTGCACCGAAGACACCATCGTGCAGCCGGTGGGCACCACTTCAGATGTTGGCCGGATGTCGCCACGCAACCTGCTGGCCACCACCATTACGGATGAACTGCGCATCGCCACTAATTTTGAATCGAAGGTGATAGGTGTTTCGCTTAAGGACAGGGCCGCTATCTTGCCCGCGGGGCATGCGGCGAACGGCGCCTTCTGGTTTGATGACGAATCCGGAAATTTCGTTACCAGCACCTGGTACATGAAAGAACTGCCGGCCTGGGTGAAAAAGTTCAACGAACAAAGAGAGCCCAATAAATTAATGTCTGTAAACTGGACCACGCTCTATCCGAAGGATACCTACCGGGAAAGTACAGCCGACAATGAAGAATGGGAGGGATTGTTCAAGGGAGAAAAAGCATCGGTGTTCCCGCATCACCTTCCGGCAATTTATAAGGAAGATCGTGTTGCACTGCGCAGCACTCCCTATGGCAACACGCTGACGCTCGATTTTGCGCGTGCAGCTATTGACGGCAACCGTTTGGGCATGGGCAGCGCCACTGATTTTCTTACCATCAATTGCGCCTCCACAGATTATGTGGGGCATAAATTCGGTCCCAATTCGATCGAAGTGGAAGACACCTACTATCGCCTGGACAAAGATCTCGCTGCTTTTTTCGCCTACCTCGACAAAAAAATAGGAAAGGGAAATTATTTGGTGTTCCTTACCGCCGATCATGGCGCGGCGAATGCAGTTAATTTCAACAAAGCTCACGGTATTCCTGCAAGTTTATTTCCATCCAGAAATTTGCTGAAAGATTTGAATGTCGTGCTGCAGAAACAATTCGGTGTTGAGGAGCTGGTTCGTTCAGGAACCAATTATCACGTTAATTTCAACAACGACAGGATAGCGGCAGAGCATGTTAATTATGATTCACTGACAGCGGCTGTAGTGAAATATTTGCAGGCTCAACCGGGTGTACAGTTTGCAGTGGATATCGATCACATCGGCGATGCTCCTGTTCCGGAGCCGATAAAATCGATGATCGTTAACGGTTATGACAGGAAGCGTTGCGGTCCGGTGATGATCATTCCTGAACCCGGATGGTTCGAAGGATCGATAAGGGGTACCACGCATGGAAACTGGAACGCCAACGATACGCACATTCCCCTGTTATTTATGGGATGGGGGATAAAGCATGGCGAAACGAACAGGGAAACCTACATGACCGACATTGCGCCTACAGTTGCGGCCCTGTTGCATATCCAGATGCCCAACGGCACAGTGGGTAAAGTGATCGGCGAAGTAAAAAAGTGAAGATATTTGAACCATGATAAAGTTCTTTGCGTTAATCGTTCTCTTATTCGTTTATCCCACACAACAGAAAAACAAAAAACTTTTGCTGCTGGCTGAGCAGTCGCAACACCGCATCGCCATCGCAGACGTTGACAAGCAGCAAATCATATGGGAATGGAGGGCGGCATCTTCTCCGTTTATTAAACCGGCACATAAAAAATGGTTCGACCATCCCGATGATGTAAAACCCGTGTATGATGGGAAATACATTTTGATCACGGCATCGGGTGGAGGTGTGGCGCTGATTCGCATTGCCGATAAGAAACCTGTTTTTTATGCTTACGCCGGCGGAAATCCTCATTCGGCAGAAGTATTGCCGGATGGTAACATCGTAAGCGCCTCGAGCACCGGTAATTTTCTTACTCTCTTTACAGTGGATACAACGGTTGATGCCGAACAGGTAAAGAAAAATAAAATGTACGTGGCGTTCGGGCACAATGTGGTGTGGGACGCAAAGAACGAGTTGCTCTGGACCGCAGCGATGGACCATATGCTTTCGTACCGTTACAATAATAATTGTGATGATCCTGCTTTGATCAGGCAGGATTCGATTCAACTGCCCGGAACAGATGCGCATGATTTGTTCCCCGGTTACGGCACCCGGCAACTGTGGCTCACCAACACCACGAATGTTTATCGCTTTGATGTGGCGACGAAGAAAGTTTTGACTGCCGATGTGCCGCAAAAGAATATCAAAAGTGTTTCGTCGGGTCCGGCAGGTTTTCCGACCATCATGATTCTTCCGAAGGAAAGATGGTGGACGGACGAGGTGACGGATACCAAAGGGCAGACGGTTTTCCAACAGAGTGGGTTGAAGATATACAAGGCACGCTGGCTGCTGAAAAATCATTTCAGCTATCCGCAGA
>CBIGXK010000239.1:0-6214 GCA_966193805.1 uncultured bacterium
CCTGTGGGATGAAGCAAAGGCAGCATCAATGGCGGGCGACGAAGTAGCGCTGCTCGTCTACCGTTCCAACCTGCTCGGTGCCGATTTGCGGCTCACCAATTATGGCGGCGGCAATACCTCGTGCAAAGCCATAACGAAAGATCCCCTCACGGGCAAAGAAGTAGAGGTGATGTGGGTAAAGGGCAGCGGTGGCGACCTGGGTACGATGAAACGCAGCGGCCTTGCCGCGTTGTATGTAGACCGCCTGCGCAGTTTGGAAAATGTTTACAGGGGCATTGCACACGAAGACGAAATGGTTGAGCTTTTTAATCACTGCATTTACGACCTCGCATCGAAAGCCCCATCCATTGACACACCCCTCCACGGCTTTCTTCCTTTTAAACACATCGATCACCTGCACCCCGATGCCGCAATTGCCATCGCAGCGGCAAAGGACGGTGAAAAAATAACCCGCGAATTGTTTGGCGGCACCATCGGCTGGGTGGAATGGCAACGGCCCGGATTTGATCTGGGACTGAAAATGAAAAAATGCCTTGAAGACAATCCCGGTATCCGCGGCATTATGCTCGGCTCGCATGGCCTGTTCACCTGGGGCAACACGGCATACGAAAGCTACATCAACACGCTTGAAGTAATCGAGCAATGCGCGGCATACCTCGAGCAGCATGTTGGAAAAAAAGCACCCGTGTTTGGTGGCGCAAAAATCACATCGGTTCAACCGGAAAAACGAAAAGCGGCTGCCGTTGCGCTCGCGCCGGTGCTGCGCGGGTTGTGCTCATCGCAAAACAGGATGATAGGTCATTTTACTGATGACGACCGCGTGCTGGAATTCATTAATTCAAATGATATGGACCGTTTGGCTCCAATGGGCACCAGTTGTCCCGATCACTTCCTGAGAACGAAAATTTCACCACTTGTGTTAACGCTTACCCCGCAGGAAGATCTTTCCGATGCTGGCAAAGTGATAGACAAACTGGTTCCCTCGTTCGAAGCCTATCGTGCCATGTATGCCGAATATTACAACAAGTGCAGGCATAAGAATAGCCCGGCAATGCGCGATCAAAACCCGGTGGTGATCCTCTACCCCGGCGTGGGCATGTTCACCTTCGCGAAGGATAAACAAACTGCGCGGGTCGCCGCCGAATTCTACATCAACGCTATTAACGTGATGAAAGGCGCCGAGGCGATTTCGGAATACACATCGTTACCAAGGCAGGAAGCATTCAACATTGAATACTGGTTGCTCGAAGAAGCGAAACTGCAAAGGATGCCCAAGCCAAAACCGCTGAGCGGGCGCGTTGCGCTCATCACCGGAAGCGGCGGCGGCATCGGCAAGGCCATAGCAAAGAAATTTGCGGAAGAAGGCGCGTGCGTCATACTTTCCGACAACAATGCAGAAAGACTGCAGGAAGCGAAAAACGAATTCAATAATCTTTTTGGGAAAGACGTGGTGGCGGCCGGTGTGTTGGATGTTACCGATATGGATACCGTCGCACAAACCCTGCACACTACGGTTTTGGCTTTCGGCGGAGTGGACATCGTTGTAAACAACGCCGGGCTTTCGATATCAAAGACGATTGGCGAGCATACCGAAAAAGACTGGGATATTTTGTATGATGTGCTGGTGAAGGGACAGTTCTTCGTTACACAGCAATGTGTTGCAGTAATGCAAAAGCAGGTCATGGGCGGTGACATTTTAAATATCGTCAGCAAAAACGCTTTGGTAAGCGGTCCCAACAATGCGGGCTATGGTTCAGCAAAAGCCGCGCAACTGCATTTGAGCCGGCTGAATGCGGCCGAACTCGGCAAGGATAAAATAAGGGTGAACGTCGTTAATCCCGATGCCGTTATCTCCGGCAGCAACATCTGGAGCGGCGGATGGGCAGAAGGCAGGGCAAAGGCCTATGGCATTAAAGTGGAAGAGCTTCCGCAGTATTATGCGGGCCGCACGCTCCTCAACGAAGTGATTTTGCCGGAAGATATCGCCAATGCATGCTTTGCTTTTGTTGGCGGCTTGCTGAGCAAATCAACGGGTAACGTATTAAATGTAGACGGCGGTATCGCCACTTCTTTCGTTCGATAATAAGAGTACTATGCGCCTGGAAAAAAATAGAATTGAAGAGCATAATCAGCAGTTGCTTACTGGTCATAAAACCAAATTTGATTTCGCTGCCGGGCAGGTGAAGAATGTTGACGGCATCGTCAAAAAGTTGATTGACTTTAATGTGGCGATACCCAGTTGGGCGCTCGGAACGGGCGGCACGCGGTTCGGCAGGTTTTCAGGAAGCGGCGAACCACGATCGCTCGAAGAAAAAATGGAAGATGTTGGTTTGCTGCATGCATTGAACCGCTCGAGCGGAGCCATCTCGCTGCACATTCCCTGGGATATTCCGGAAGATTATAAAGCCATCAGGTCATTGGCCGCAGAACTTGGTCTGACGTTCGATGCCGTAAACTCCAACACTTTCCAGGACCAGAAAGATCAGCCGTTAAGTTATAAATACGGTTCATTGCAGCATGTTGACAAAGGTGTAAGACAACAGGCCATCGATCACAATATTGAGGTCATTAAGCATGGCACGGCGCTCGGATCGAAGGCGCTCACCGTGTGGCTAAGCGACGGCAGTTGTTTTCCCGGGCAGTTAAACTTCCGGAAGGCTTTCCAAAATACCTTGAGCGGACTGCAGGAAATTTATGCCGCGCTTCCCGGCGATTGGAAAATATTTGTGGAGTATAAGGCGTTCGAACCGAATTTTTACTCGATGACAGTAGGCGACTGGGGACAATCCTTATTGTACGCAAATAAACTGGGCCCCAAAGCCTATACACTCGTTGATCTCGGCCACCACCTGCCCAATGCAAACATCGAACAGATCGTTTCTCTTTTGCTGATGGAACAAAAGCTCGGTGGCTTTCACTTCAACGACAGCAAGTATGGCGATGATGATCTTACCGTAGGCAGCATAAGACCTTACCAGCTTTTTCTCATCTTCAACGAATTGGTGGAAGGCATGGATGCGCGAAAAATGGACCATGCCACCGGCCTGGGCTGGATGATCGATGCGAGTCATAATGTTAAGGACCCGTTGGAAGATTTGCTGCAATCGGTAGAGGCGATCATGATTGCTTATGCGCAGGCATTGCTGGTGGACAGGAAAAGACTTGTTGCCGCGCAGGAATCGAACGATGTGGCTGCGGCACAGGAAGTGTTGCAGGATGCATTTCGCTCGGATGTTCGCACGATCGTTGCCGAGGCACGATGGAGAGCAGGCGGCGCATTGAATCCGTTACAATGTTTTCGTGACCACCAGGTGAGAAAACAACTCGTTGCCCAACGCGGCGCCAAAGCCATGGCCACCGGTCTGTAATTGTTCACCTGTAGCGAAAGCGAACAGTTTACCAGGCATTTCAACAGCCGTAAACGGATGGTTGTCAGTAACATATTTTAGTGGCATTTAATTCGCTAAAAAAAGATGTCATTGTTACTTACAAAACAATCAGGCTGGCATGCTAAGAAGTTACATCAGGGTGGCACTACGCACTTTCAGGAAAAACAAATTAACCACGTTCATCAATATTTTCGGACTTGGCCTAAGCATGTCCGTGGGAATGATGATCATGATCAGGCTGTTGGACCAGCTTAGCTACGATAATTTCCATCCTGATGCCGAACGAACCTACAGAGTACTCACAGCATATCATAAAAAGACCGGTGAACAGTGGAAAATGGCCAGCACGCCGTTGCCGCTGCTCAAAAAATTAGAGCGCGATTTCAGCCGTGTAGAGAAGTCGGTGAATGTTTACCCGGCCTTTAACGGCAAGGCTGTCATAGCAGGCAAAGAGATGTATGTAAACGGCGCCTACACAGAACCATCGTTTTTTAAAGTATTTGGATTTTCACTGGCTGCAGGCGATCCGGCCACTGCACTGAAGGACCCTTTCTCGGTGGTGATCAGTAAAGCAACTGCCGCCAAATTCTTTGCGGGTGACGATCCTGTCGGAAAGGTGCTGACATTGGACAACGGTGAAAGCTTTATTGTGAAAGGCGTTTTGAATGAAGCTACTTCAAAATCACACTTAAGCTACGATGCGTACGCTTCGTATTCCAGTATTCCGCAAATGGAGAAGAAACAGTTGTTGCCGGTCAGGCAATCAAACTGGTATGCAATGGATGCCTGCTACACGTATGTTACGCTAAAGCGAGGATACCCGGCGTCGACGTTTTTAAGTGATTTGAATGTTGTTGCGCGGCAGGTAAATAAGAGCAACAACGAGGGAAGCATGTCGTTTGAGACGCAGAGGATCGACAAGATTACGCCGGGCGGGCAACAGCTCTTCAATGAAACCGGCAATGGCACATCATGGACGAAATTATATTTTGAGACAGGCGTTGCGCTCATCATCCTTCTGGCTGCCTGCTTTAATTATACCAACCTTTCCATCGCGCGGTCACTCACAAGGGCAAAGGAAGTGGGCATCAGAAAAGTGTCGGGCGCAAGAAGGGGTCATGTGTTTGCGCAATATATTATCGAGTCGGTGCTGGTAGCGGCGCTCTCGTTAATATTTGCGTCAATTTTACTTTCTTTTGTCATCAGGTATGCGCCCTTCAATGATGATTATGAATTCATTCCTTCTTCGTTTGAGCCCGGCCTCACGTTTTACTTGTCGGTGGGGTGTTTCACATTGTTTACCGGACTGCTGGCAGGAATTGCTCCCGCATGGATGCTGTCATCGTTTAAACCGCTGAACGTTCTGAAGAATGTTTCCACTTTAAAGATCGTTGGAAAGATAAGTGTGCAAAAGGCGTTGATCGTATTTCAATATAGCCTGTCGCTCACCATCATCATATTCCTGCTCGCTTTCTACCGGCAATTCAGTTTTCTGTCTGCGGCAGATCCCGGATTTAAGCGTGATCACGTTTTGGTGGTTCCCTTAAACGGACTGGACAGTAAATTGGTCGGAAATGAAGTAGCTGCAATTCCCGGCGTTACCGGCGTAAGTAAAATGTCTTCATCTTTTGCAAAACATTTCAATGGAATGTCAGCCGCTGCCTGGCTCGTTAATAAAGCAGACGCTATTGATGTAAACTATTATTATGCCAACGCTTCGTTTATCAGCAACATGAACCTGCATCTCGTTGCAGGGAGTAATTTTCCTTCGTCAAGCACAAATGAAGGTGAAAAATACATTTTGCTTAATCAGCAGGCGGTGACGGCGTTCGGCATCGCAGACGCGCAGAAGGCGATTGGGCAAACTGTTTGGCTCAATGATTCCACCCGGCTGGAAATAGCCGGCGTGCTTAACGACTTCAGTTATGAAAGTGCTGGTAAGCCTATACGTCCGTTGGCCATACGATTAAAAGACGGTGCTTATAATTATTTATATGTGAGCACCTTAAATGCAGATGAAAAAAATTTGGTTACCAGGATTGAACAATTATTGAAAAAATATGCCCCTTCACAATCATTTGAACCTGCATGGCTGAATGATGTTCTGGAAAAGAACAACTCGCAGCGGGCTACGATTTCTCTATTGGGATATTTGGCCTTTATGGCAATATCCATTGCATCCCTGGGATTGCTGGGATTGGTGATATTTAGTGTGAAAACAAAAAGAAAGGAAATTAGCATCCGGAAGGTTATTGGCGCGAGCGAAAGACAACTCGTTGCGCTGCTGTCAAAAGGATTTATTAGGTTGTTGGCGATAGCAGGCTTTATTGCTATTCCGATCGGGTATTCCGCGGCATATTTATTTCTGCTAAACTTTGCCCACCGCGTTAGTTTTAGACCGGGAGCAGCTTTCTTGTGTTTTTTGTTATTGTTGCTGATTGGTTTGGCAACGATCATTTCGCAAACATGGAGGGCAGCGGCAGCTAATCCTGTAAAAGACCTTCATATCGAATAAGACCTTAATGAGCGCGGGTTTCGGTGCGTTTTCAACATACGGTGAATAACAACTTCGCGTAATAAAAAAATTCTCCATTTATTTTACATCCGGTTATCGGTTCCCGCATTGCGGGATGAAAAGGGAATCCCGTGAAAATCGGGAACTATCCCCGTAGCTGTAAGCTCCTTATCATTGTTTAATCTTCATGCCACTGTACTATTGACGGGAAGGCCTTAAACAATGGATCAAGTCAGAAGACCTGCCGGTATCACGCAATTAGTAACACCGCTTTCGGAGGAAAAGCATGGTACTGAGAGGTCTTGCCGTC
>CBIGXK010000240.1:0-6207 GCA_966193805.1 uncultured bacterium
CCGCTTTGCGGCGCTCTCGTGAAGTTTGTTGAGCAGCTCGTCGAAGCTGTTGCCGGCTTCAGCGTGGGAGATGGCGCGCGCTATCGTCCTGATGTCGCCATATTCGCCAAGTGGCGGATTGCCGTTCCATTGCAAGGGGGCATCCTGGTATGGGTCGGTAAGCGGCTCTTTATTGGCGGAGGTCGGTGGGCAGCAAAGGCGGATCACTTCATCGATCATTCCTTCGAGGCCCATTGAACGGCCATCGTCGGGTGAATAGATGCGGGCGATGCCGTATTCCTGCAATTCGGTTATTTCTGAGGGAAGTATGGTTCCACCACCGCCGCCAAATATCTTAATGTGGCCGCAACCTGCTTCATCCAGCAGGTCCTTCATGTACCTGAAAAATTCGATGTGGCCACCCTGGTAAGAAGTGATGGCGATGGCGTGAGCATCCTCTTCAATCGCACATTCCACGATTTCGCGGACACTCCTGTTATGGCCCAGGTGGATAACCTCCGCGCCTTTCGACTGGAGTATCCTTCTCATGATGTTTATTGCTGCGTCGTGGCCATCGAAGAGAGAAGCTGCTGTAACGATTCTTATTTTTCGGGAAGATGCTGAAATCATAATTCTGGTCCTTCAAAATTATGACAAAAAGCTAATGAGTGTTAGTTTACTCTTTAATCAGCGTTACGAGCATTCTTTCCTTACTGTTCACGATCAGTTCCAGCATATAGGGGCCAGGCGTGAGCAAAGACGAGCCCTCGATCAGCAGGCTGTTCAGTCCGCGGTCGGCTTCGAGCACTTTGTTGATCACGGTATTTCCCGACTGGTCGCGCAGTTTCATCGTTACGTACGAACTCTCATTCAACTGAACGTTTACCGACAGGTCCTTTTTCAATGGGTTAGGCGTAACGCTGATCATTGTAAGCACTGGCGTATTGTAAACCCTGATCACCATCAGGCGGCTCAACGAAGTGGTTCCATCTGCCGATACCTGGCGGAGCCGGTAGTACAGGTCTTTTTTAAGCGCCGTATTTTTTTTCACGCGGTCGATATACGTATAATCATTGCCGTAAGCGACCGCTTGCCGGGCGGTTATGGTGCCCGAGGTTTGCCAGGAACGGCCGTCGGTGCTTCTTTCTACTTCGAACCTGTCGAATTGGCTGCCGGTTTGTGTTACCCACGCCAACTGCACATTGCCGTTGTATTTATAAGATCCGCGAAAATCGACCAGTTGGTTGTTGTTCTTTGATGGGAAATTAATGCGGACGGTTGTTGCGGGCGAACAAAGGTTGGTGCCGCTTTCATCGCAAACCCTGTACACAAACGAAGTGCTGCGGCCCGTAAAATTTTTAGCAGGAATGAAACGGAAATTTCCATCTTCATTCAGCTCCACTTGTCCGTCGGCCGATCCCCTGATCAAAAAAGTTTTGAGTGACGGCTTGTTGCCATCGATCAGGGAACCCGAAGCGGTCCTGTTGAACGAGCCGGCAAGATGTTCCATACTTGCAAGGGGCGCCCTGCTGCATCCGCCTTCGTACTGGTACGGCGCTGATGTGGTGATCTTGTCGATGGCGATATCCGCGTTGCCGCCCGATCCGCCGTATAACAATACGAGCCTGTATTGGCCTGGGATAATGTTTTTGAATCCCGTGGCGTATTTCCTGTGTTTTGTTGCTTGGGCGCCGTTGATGTTCACTTCTTCGAGTATCTGGACGATTTCATTCTGCGCGTTCGCCAGGCATATCCTGATCCATCTTTTGTGCTCTTCCGGGAAGTCGCTGTTGAATTTATAGTGAAATGAAACGTCGAATTCATTTGCCACCACAAGTAATGGCGTGTAGATGCCGGCATTGGCGTACCCGATGGCTCCGGATTCTGAAACCATGGCTCCATCGCCCTCAATTTTCGGGTTCCAGCTATCTCCGTTAACATCGAAATGGTGAAACGTCCAGCAACTGTTCTGCAGGTAGGCCCTTATCAGGCGCAGCGGTGTTCCCTTTCGTGAATTGAAATTTTCTGAAGTGCCCGGTGCTGCCGATGCGGATGCGGAGACGAGAACGGCGATAAGCACATGTGCCGTGATTTTTTTTAACATACCCAAACTTTCAAGTTGACAATAAGGCTTCGGAAAAAACGGTGTAAAACCGCCGGGATTCAAAGGAAGGGAAATAGTTTTCCGGCAGCGAGCCGCCTTAAAGGTCAACGATCATGTGGGAAATCAAAGGAATGGGAGGATGAGAACAAATGTAATATGTGGATTTGAGAAATGCAAGGGGGCGTGAAACGGCAAAAGGCAACGGTCCTCCCCCGGTCCCTCCTTCGTCGGGACCACCCCCTCCGGAGGGGGATACGCAGCCTCCGCCAAAGGTGGTCGCGCAAAAGGCAATGTCCCCCGCTGGCGGGGGTGGCGCGAAGCGCCGGGGGTGGATAATCAGCAATAGATAATCCGCAATACAACTTCCATTACAATTGCTGACAACTACTTATGAAGTCCTCTGCTCCCCCTTGTTCGCCAACTGTCCGCAGGCGGCATCAATATCCCGGCCCCTGCTGCGCCGCAGCCTGGCATTCACCTTATGTTTTTCGAGGTACGCCATAAACTGGTTCACCGCCTGCTCCCCGGGTTTTGCAAAGGTGGCCGCATCAATAGGGTTGTATTCGATGATATTGACCAGGTCGGCGGGCACCTGCCGGTAGATCTTTATCAGCTCCTCTGCATCCTTAAACGAGTCGTTGAAATTCTTAAACAGGATATACTCGAGGGTGATGTCGTTTTCCGTTTGCTTGTAGAAATGGTTGAGCGCGTCCACCAGTGCCCGGATGTTATTCGTTTCATTGACCGGCATGATCTCGTTGCGCTTTGCATCATTGGCCGCGTGGAGCGACAATGCCAGGTTGAACCTAACCTTATCGTCACCGAGTTGCCTGATCATTTTCGCCACACCGGCGGTAGAAACGGTGATTCTCCTGGCGCTCATTCCCATACCGTCTTCGGCGCTGATCCGCTCGATGGCGCGGGTTACATTTTTATAATTCAGCAGCGGCTCGCCCATACCCATGAACACGATGTTCGAAAGCCGCTTTCCAAAAATTCTTTCGCTTTGCTGGTTGATCAGGGCCACCTCGTCATAAATTTCATCGTAGTGGAGGTTTCTTTTTCTGTCCATGTAGCCGGTGGCGCAGAACTTGCACGAAAGGCTGCAGCCGATCTGGGACGAAACGCAGGCGGTCTGCCGGTTTTCCGTAGGTATCAGCACACCTTCAACCAGGTGGCCATCATAGGTTTTGAAGCGCGTTTTAACGGTTCCGTCAGAAGAATGTTGGAGAATATCGGTGGTGAGCGCCGGCAGCGAGAAATTTTCAGACAGCTTCGTCCGCAAATCCTTACTCAAATTGGTCATCGCTTCGAAAGAAGCGGCGTGTTTCAGCCAGATCCATTCGTACACCTGCTTTGCCCTGAACTTCTTTTCTCCCAGTATGGCAAAGTACTCCTCCAGTTCCACCAGGCTCATGTGCCTGATATTCTTCCTGTCCGTTTCCATCATCCTGCAAAGGTATTTACATTTGCGCTCTAAATCGCAATATGCAAACTGCTTACGTTGTTGAAGCCATAAGAACGCCCATTGGAAAATATGGCGGTTCACTCGCCCATTGCAGGCCCGACGACCTGCTTGCCCATGTGATCCGGGGCGTGCTGCAAAAGCACCCCGAACTGGATCTTAACGATATTGAAGATGTGATCGCCGGCGATGCCAACCAGGCCGGAGAAGATAACCGGAACGTGGCCAGGATGGCGGCACTTTTGTCGGGCCTCCCCGTTTCGGTGGCCGGCAATACCGTGAACAGGCTGTGCGCTTCGGGGCTTCAGGCCATCATGGATGCCTCCAGGGCCATCATGACGGGCGACGGCGGCATTTTCATCGCGGGCGGCGTCGAAAGCATGACGCGCGCGCCGTTCGTGATGCTCAAACCGGCATCTTCATGGACCCGGCAGTCTGAAATGGCCGACACGACCATCGGGTGGCGGTTTCCCAACAAAAATCTTATCGATAAATATTATCCCTACTCCATGGGCGAAACGGCTGAGAATGTCGCCAGGCAATGGAAGATCAGCCGGCAGGAGCAGGATGAATTTGCGATGAGGTCGCACGAAAAATATTTTGCCGCGCACCAGGCAGGGCGGTTCAAAGAAGAAATTTTGCCGGTGGAGGTGAACGGAGGAAACGTATGGTTCGACACCGATGAGCATCCGCGCAAAACAACCTTGGAAAAGCTGGCTTCGTTGAAGCCTGCATTTGTGAAAGAGGGCAGCGTTACAGCAGGAAATTCATCGGGATTGAATGATGGAGCGGCCGCAACGCTCCTCGCGAGCGAATCGGCAGTAAAAAAATATGGGTTCAAACCACTCGCCAAAGTAATTGCGATGGCCGTTGCAGGCGTTGACCCGGCAGTGATGGGCATCGGTCCGGTAGCCGCCACTAAAAAAGCGCTGAAACGAGCCGGGCTTTCCATCAGCGCTCTCGACGTCATTGAACTGAACGAGGCATTCGCGTCTCAATCCATTGCCTGCATCAGGGAACTCGATGTTGATCCGTCTAAGGTAAATGTGAATGGTGGGGCAATTGCGCTGGGGCATCCTTTGGGATGCAGTGGCGTCAGGATTTCAGCTACGCTGCTGCATGAAATGGAGCGCCGCAATGTGCGTTATGGCCTGGCTACTATGTGTGTGGGGGTGGGGCAGGGCGCGGCAGTGGTCTTTGAGCGCGAAAAAGCGCTTTTATAAAAAAATAAATTCTTTCACTTCTTCAAAATTCATAACAATCGATTCTCCGGAGGGTATATTCTTCACCCTTAACCTTCCCTCCTCATTCAATGTAGCGATGTAGGGAATATTTTTTCTTTTCGCGTATTTGAATTGCTTCTCTTCTTTTTCAAAATCGGGATAGAGTTCGCAACTCACACCGTTCGCACGCAGCGCGTTGATAACATCAAAGATCATCTTCACTTTTTCCTCTCCTTCATTAAAAAACAAAACTTTCGTGGAAGTGAAAAGTTCGGCCGGGAAAAGTTGCATCTCCTCCAGCACATCGTAAATCCTGTCAACACCAAAAGAAATACCGACGCCCGGTATGTTCGGAACACCAAATAAACCTGTAAGGTCATCGTACCTTCCTCCTCCTCCAATGCTTCCCATTTTTATATGCGCAGGCGCCTTTGCTTCGAAAATAATTCCGGTGTAATAATTCAATCCGCGGGCAAGCGTAAAATCAACGGTTAGCGGGATGTGGCCGCTTGTTTTTTCAAGGATAAAGTTGAGCTCATTTATTCCGGCAACGGCAAATTCGTTCTCGTCAAATAATAATTTCAACTGTTCGAGCTTTTGATTGTTGTCGCCTTCAATCAGCAGGTATCGTTCTATTAAAGAGATCTGGCTGTCGTTCAGGCCTTTTTCTGTGAGCTCGGCTTTCACTTTTTCAATACCTGTCTTGTCGAGCTTGTCGATGGCCACCGTGATATCCGTAAAATGTTCGTCGCCACAAATTTTGGCCAGCGCGGCAAGTATCTTTCTCGAATTGAACCTTAGTTCGTAGCCCTCCATCTTCAGTTGTGTAAACACCTGGTGGTAGATGTAAGCAAGATCCACCTCGTTCAGGAGCGACTTGCTCCCCACTACGTCCGCATCGCACTGGTAGAATTCGCGGTAACGGCCCTTCTGAGGCCTGTCGGCGCGCCAAACCGGTTGTACCTGGTACCGTTTGAAAGGGAACACCAGTGTGCCGTGGTTCATGGCAACGTACCGTGCAAAGGGGATCGTAAGATCGTAGCGAAGGGCCCGTTCGGTAAGGTTTTTATCGTTCCTGCCCTGCAGGGCGTTTTCGAACGCCAGCCTCGACTTTTCAATATTTTTCGGGTCGTTCAACCCATTATTGAGAATGCGGAATATTAGTTTATCGCCTTCCTCGCCATACTTGCCCATCAGTGTTTCCAGGTTTTCCATGGCGGGCGTTTCCAGGGGCTGAAATCCGTACAATTCAAATACCCGCCTGATGGCGGATAATATATAATTACGTTTTCTTACTGTTTCTGCTGAAAAATCCCGCGTTCCCTGTGGCAGTCCCGGCTTTGCCATTATTGATTTGTTAAGGATGCAAGATTAGAACTTAAAACTTAAAAGTTAAAAGTTAAAACGAAGAGCATTTCATCTGCAAAACTATTTAC
>CBIGXK010000241.1:0-6191 GCA_966193805.1 uncultured bacterium
ATGTTTCACTGTTCGCCAGCTATGCCAATTCGTTCAGCGTTAACAAAGGCATTGATGTTTCAGGCAACGCACTCAGCCCATCCATTATCGATCAATTCGAATTTGGTGTGAAAAACGAGTTCATTAAAGGGCTCCTTTCTACCAACCTCACTTTTTACCGCATTATCAACAACAACCTGGCACAAACCGCGCCATTCAAGGCCGATGGTTCCGAAAACAACGATCCATCTATCAAGGCGCTGGTGGGGCAAACTACCAGCGATGGCGTGGAACTCGACGTTACAAGCGAACCCGTGAAGGGATTACATTTAATGGCGGGGTACAGTTACAATAAAATGCGATTCACCAATATTGATTTCATCAAAGGAAATTATGTGAAAGGTGAAAGGCTGGTGAACACTCCGGCAAACACAGCCAATGCAAGCGCATTCTATACATTCAGCAACGATGCATTAAAAGGCCTGAAAATCGGCGCATCCGTTTTCTACATCGGCAAACGCTTTGGAGGATGGAACAACACGATCGTTGACGCCGCCACGGGTGAAACCACCGACAGGCTGATTGCCGTCAGCGGCTTTACAACCGTGGATATTTCTGCAGGATTTTGCTTCAGCAAGAACCTGTCGGTATTGGCCAGGGTGTCGAACCTCACCAATACGCTCAACTATTATGTTCACGAAAATTACAGCATCAACCCAATCGCCCCGCGGCAATTCATGGCCACGGTAAATTATAAGTTTTAGTATCATAGCATGAACAGGAAAAGCATTAGAAAGGCATTTAATAAGATACATCTGTGGCTCGGACTCGCCAGCGGAGTGGTGCTGTTCCTGGTTTGCGCCAGCGGCACCGTCTATACCTTCAAAAGTGAGATCGAGAGATGGCTGGAGCCGGAAAAATATTATGCAGATGTGAAGCCGGGTGAGAACTTATTACCTGCCGATACCATTGTTGCGCGTATTGAACAAAAATTGGGAGGGAAGGTCAGTTCTGTTTTGGTTCCGGGCGATGAGACGATGAACTGGCAGATTGGGGTGAAAAAGGAAGTGAAAGACGCTGTATCCCCCGCGGGCGGGGGTGTCGCCGAAGGCGACTGGGGTGGACCCGAAAAAAAACCTTCAAGACCCAAAAGCTATTTCATTAATCCGTACACCGCCGAAATAGCAGGCGCACAGGGCGGCGCAACCAGCGAATTCTTTACCAGGGTGATGCGAATGCACCGTTGGCTGATGCTCGAAAATTCGCTCGGAAGGATCATCGTGGGCATTGCAACCATCATATTCGTGATCATGATCATTTCGGGATTGGTGCTGTGGTTTCCGGCGAGGCTCAGGAACTGGAAACAGGGCGTCACGATCAAAACGAAAGCCGGCTGGAAAAGGATCAATCACGACCTTCATTACGCGCTGGGATTTTACTCGTTCCTGATATTATTGATCATGGCGCTTACCGGTTTGTGCTGGTCGTTTGAATGGTACAGGAACGGCATGAGCGATGTGCTTGGCGCGAAGGTTTTCAAGGGCAGGGGCGAGAAGCCTTTGTCATCGGGGAATGCGGAAACCAGCTCGTCCACCGCTTCGCTGTCATTATTGTTGTCGGAAACCAACAAGGTACTGAACTATCCCGGCAACTTGCGGTTAACAATAGCCGAAGAAAAAGACGCGGCGGTGGTGGTCAGTAAGTCGGCAACCGGCTTTTTTGCCATATCAGGCGCCGATAAGCTCCAGTTCGACCGCCATACGGGGGAAATCCTGAGAGCCGAGGCCTTCTCGGGCAAGCCGCTCAACGTAAAAATTGCCGATTCGATAAAGGCGATACATACAGGCGAAATATTCGGCACTTTTTCCAAGATCATTTATTTTCTTGTTTGCCTTATGGCCACGAGCCTGCCGGTTACCGGCACGATCATCTGGCTGAACAAGATGAAGAAAACGAAAAAGAAGCCCCGTAAAATTTTGGTCGCAAAACAAGAGCAATTTGCCTAACTTATTGTGTACCTTGGCACAACGATTGCCTGTATAAAACAAATTCCCTGTATGAAGAAGATATTATTGGCGGCAGCACTGATTGGTACAGTTGCCGCAGTTGCAATAATTTATGTTCAGTATTTGGCTGATGATAAGCATATTGAAGATCCCACGATGGATATATGGATGTGATGATAAAACGCCACAATATCTATTCACGAACAAATTGTAACATCCACTCGTACATATTCTTTCCTTCTTCCCT
Organism: uncultured bacterium; assembly: GCA_966193805.1. Classification (GTDB taxonomy): domain Bacteria; phylum Bacteroidota; class Bacteroidia; order Chitinophagales; family Chitinophagaceae; genus Flavitalea. The sequence goes on from CBIGXK010000241.1 coordinate 2,233, forward strand.
GTATTCCGGGTCGCTGGCTTTTGTCCATGCATCATGGGCGGTGCTTTCCCAATAAGTGACACGAACGGGTACAGGTGGATTTTCTGCATTGATCAATCGCGCATAGCGCTTCGTAGAATTTACCGTTACAACCTGGTCGCCCTCGTTGTGAAATGCCCATGCGGGTACTTCGTTTTTCGCTATCTGCCGGGCAACGGTGCTGTCGGCCCATGAGGCGCCGCAGATGGGAACGATAGCAGCGAGCGATTTGCCATACTTAGAGCCGGCATATTCCCAAGTAACGCCGCCACCCATGCTTAATCCCGATAAGTAGATGCGCGAACTGTCGACGCGGTAGTTCTTTAATGCATATTCCATCACGTCATGAACGTCTTCAACTGTTGGCCATTTTTTAAATTGGGGACTGATGACGATGAATGAGAAGTCATGACCGTTAACCGTGAATGCAAGGGGGAGAGTTTTTTCGTACAATCTTTTTGTTAGCGAATTTTTAAGCAACAGCGGAAGCGAATCGCTGCTGCCGTCGCCAAGTTCGCCGCCGCCGTGGAGAAAAAGCAGGAGGGGAAATTTGTTCGAGGAGCTGTCGTACGATGGTGGCAATGCTTCATAAAAGCCGCCTACATTTTTTCCGATATTCACATGTATGCCAACCTGGTTATAGGTAACGGGTAATGAAACCGAATCTTCAGGGGGGGTGTCGGGGTTTGTGGGATTGACGGAAACGGTGTCGGTTCCGGGTGGATCAAGGATCGCGCCTGATGTATGTTTTCTGCAACCTGAAATAGAGATGAAAGCCACCAGTAATAGTAGCGCCAGAAGCCGCCCTGCTTGCATGATGGAAATTTACGAAAAATTCGTGATGCAGGGCTTGGGGCTTTGCTGGTCCACCCCCGGCGCTTCGCGCCACCCCCGCCAGCGGGGGATACAGTTGCCCTTTGGGTAAACTTAAAAGTTAGAACTGAAACCGTTTCACGTCTCACGTCTCACGTTTCACGTCTCACGTTTGCCCATTGCCCATTATTTCCCCCCTCCCCTCTTATACTGCAACATCCACTCATACATATTCTTTCCCCCTTCCCGGTAGTCGGGATCGTAGGCTTTTGTCCAGGAATTATGCGTGCCGCCGGGCCAAACGCTATAACGTGCCTTTACGGCCGGTCCGTGGCTGTTGATCTGGTTCACATAATCAATGGTATAAGAGGCAGGTACCACGTCGTCGCCCTTGTAATGAAATGCCCAAACGGGGAGATCAAACGAGGCGATTTTGGCAGCACGCTTCGGATCGGGCCACGACCCACCGCAAATCGGTGTAATCGCCGCTACTGAATTACCGTATGCAGACGAAAACTCCCAGGTAACACCGCCTCCCATACTTAAACCGGTTACGTATATGCGAGAAGTGTCAACACGGTATTTTTTCAGCATGTATTGCAGCACATCGTACACCTGCGCGTTAGTAGGGCGCTTTTTAAACTGGGGAGAGACCACGATAAACGAAAAGTGTTCGCCGTTCACCTCAAAGCTGGCCGGGAACGCTTTCTTGTGGATGAGCCAGGGCAGGCCGGTGCGAATCATATTTTTCAATTGCGTGGTACCATTTCCGACTTCACCGATGCCGTGAATGAACAGGATCATCGGGTAGCTTTTGGAAGTGGAATCGTATCGCGCAGGCAATGCTTCGTAATAACCACCGCACACTTCATTTACATTCGTGGAAATGGCCGTATTGATAGCAGGCGCCGTTTCAACAACACTATTGGCAGCACTGAAGCGGGAAGTAGAAAGCGTTTTTTTGCAGGATGAAAATACGAATAGGGTCATGGCAGCACAAGCCAGTAACCTGAGGGCCGGATTTTGCATGGGATTCGGATTTGGACGGGTGCATAACGCGCTGTGAAGGAGGAAAATTGTGTCCCTTTCAGGTTTCGTACCTTTGCCTCAAATCATATATCAATGAAAGTAGTGATCGTAGGCGGCGGGTTCGCTGGACTGAACCTCGCTAAGAAGTTGATCCGCAATGATGATTTCCAGGTTACCCTTGTAGATAAGAACAACTATCATTTTTTCCCTCCTCTTCTCTACCAGGTATCCACTTCCTTTATCGAACCATCGAATATCAGCTATCCGTTCAGGAGAATGTTTCAGAAGAAGGCAAATTTTCGTTTTCACCTCGGTTGCCTCACGAACATTGACACTGAAAACAATATCGTGGAGACGGACACCGGCGATGTGGAATATGATGGCCTGGTGCTCGCAATGGGTACCGAAACGAATTACTTCGGAATGGAAAACGTGAAGCGAAATGCGCTTCCCATGAAATCGATCGATGACGCGCTCAATATCCGAAATCATATCCTCATCAATCTTGAAAAAGTCGTTCGCCTCAGCAACGGTCCGGAAAGGGAAAAGCTGCAGAATATCGTTATCGCCGGCGGCGGTCCCACGGGCGTCGAAGTTTCGGGAATGCTTGCGGAAATGCGTAAGAATATTTTAAGGAAGGACTATCCTGAATTGAAAAATCTGAGAGGCAATATTTACCTGATCGATGCTTCGCCAACACTGCTCGGGCCCATGTCGCAAAAATCGCAGGAAGAAGCACACAAAGTATTGAAAGATCTTGGTGTGAAAATAATACTCGACACGGCGGTGAAAGATTATGACCATGGATTGGTGATGCTTGCTAATGGGGAAACCATTCCGGCGGCAACTGTTCTTTGGACATCCGGTGTAATTGCGCGAAAAGTGCCCGGCATTCCGGCGGAAAGTATCGGACGTGGCAGACGGATCATCGTGGATGAATTCAACAAAGTAAAAGGAACAGAAAATGTTTATGCCATCGGTGACATCTGCTATCAAACTACAGATCCTGAAAATCCGGGCGGTCATCCACAACTTGCGCAGGTAGCCATTCAACAGGGAAAACACCTGGCTGAAAATTTAGAAAGACTGAGGGAAAAGGAGCCGATGAAACCTTTCCGCTATCATAACAAGGGAACGATGGCCATCATTGCCAAGTATAAAGCGGTTGTTGACCTGCCGAGAGGTTTTTTTAAAGGATTCATCGCCTGGCTCGTGTGGTTGTTCATTCACCTGATACCCATTGCGGGCTACCGAAACAAATTCAAGCTTGCCGCGAACTGGATGTGGTCATTCATCAGTAACGACCCCACGCTTCGCCTCATCATCCGTCCGAAAAAAGAGGCCATGGAAGTATTGCGGGAAGAGGGGAAAGATTAATCATCGTCTCCTGCTCCGCCACCACCTTCAGGTCTGCCCTGGCGTTGGTTGAACATGTTGAAGTCGCGTTTTCCGAAGCGGTAAGAGAAGGTCACCCTGAAATTGCGCACTCTCCATCTACGGTAAGAATCCTGGTAGAAGTTTTCTGTATCGTAGATCTGTCCCCAACGGTCGGTGTTGAAGATGTCGTTAACGGCTAACGTTATGCTTGCTGCCCTGTTTTTAAGAAATTGTTTCTTTATGGCAAAGTCGGTGTCAAACTGTTCCTTATTTCGTCCCTGCGGAATCACTTCTCTCGACTCGTATTCTGCCGTAAGCTGCGTGGTCAAATCTTTAAAGAATCCACTGGAGGCCGCAAACTTGTAATTAAATATCAGTTTCGATTCCCAGTTGAAGCCCTGGTTGCTCAGGTTAAGGTCGCCCACTACGGCTTTCACTTTACGATACTGGAGGTTGATATTCGGGATCAGCTCAAAGTTGCCGATGTTCTGATTGAGGGTGAACTCGGCTCCCATCCTGTTGGTAAACTGCGCGTTGATGAACGTGTTGAGGATGGCATTCGGATCGATCGCCGCATTATTGAGCTGCTTGAACTGCTCGGAAGTGATGGTGTCGCTGAACTGCGTGATGTCGTGCTGGTTGTTCCTGAAATACAGTACACCGAGAAAATTGCCTGTTCCGTAGCGGTGGTTATAATTGAATTCAAATGAATTGGTGTATTC
>CBIGXK010000242.1:0-6159 GCA_966193805.1 uncultured bacterium
TCCGAAGCGATAGCTGTTATGGTTGGTATTCTGGTTGAGGCACAACCCCGGCGCGTTCACCAGCCTGTATTGAAACGAAGCGTTCCAGTTGGGCATGATGTTCTGCGTGTGCTGCAGCCCTATCAGTTGTTCAACGCGCGGCCCCATTTGGTATTGAATTTCGGTGAGCGGCCGCGTGGTATTGTAAAATTTGGTTTCGTAATCGGTGAGGTTGTAAGCATCATACTGGTGAAAACCATTGTCCCATCCCGATTTCATAATGGGAGAAAAAATCATGCTGTGTGTGGCATTGCCTACATTTCCCAAATGGTAGTGATACCAAGGCACGGGAAAATGTTTTGTGAAATCATAGATGGCCGAATCAAATTTCTGCATCCTGCTCGAATCGAGGTAGCGAAACCTGATGGTGATGGAATCCTTGGAATTGTCGCGGTGCTGCAGCGAGTCGTTGCCGCCACCGCCCGCTCCGCCGCCACGCGGCAGCCTGCGCAATATTCCACCCTGCGAATAAATATTCGTTGCTGCGATGGTGGTCAGTATAAAAACAAACAAATATTTTAGTGAGGCTCTGCTCATCAGTTATCACAATTTGGCTACAAGTTCACTGAAGAGGGCCGTCAGCCGGGGCTCGGCCTGCTTTGCCGCTTCAAGCACTTCTTCATGAGTAATTACCGTTTCTTCTTCGCGTATGCCCATATCCGTTATAATGCTGATGGCGAAAACAGGAAGGCCCATGTGGTTGGCGGCAATGCATTCCTGCACGGTGCTCATACCTACTGCGTCGGCGCCCATCAGCCTGATCATTTTATACTCCGCCCTCGTTTCGAACGTTGGGCCGGTTACTGCAAAGTAAACACCTTCCTTTAATGGAAGGTCGAGCTTTTGGGACACTTCATGCGCTTTTTGGATGATCGCTTTGCTGTAAGGTTCGCTCATATCCGGAAATCGCGGGCCCATTGTTTCGTCGTTCCTTCCGAGCAGCGGGTTGATGATCGAGAGACTGATGTGGTCGGTGATGACCATCAAATCACCCACCCTGAACGATGGGTTTACTCCTCCTGCGGCATTCGACAGCAAAAGGTTTTTGATTCCAAGCGCCTTCATCACCCTTATTGGAAAAACCACTTCACTCGCGGTGTATCCTTCGTAAAAATGAAATCTTCCCGCCATGGCAACGATCTTTTTTCCATTCAGTTCACCAAACACCATAACTCCGTCGTGCCCCTCAACTGTAGATACGGGAAAATGTGGAATATCCTTGTAAGGAATACTCTTTTCCACTGTTATGCCGCTTAAAAAATTGCCCAGTCCGCTGCCAAGTACGATGCCGGTTTCCGGCGCTGATGGGTGTTTTTTCCTGATGAAGGCGGTTGTTTCATTGAGCTGTTCTGAAATAAGCGACATATTTTGCAAATATAGGAAGGCGGTGTTGAACAATTGGTGCAGAAAAAACCGGCCCGGCGGGCTGATCGTATAACATTCACTGCTTACTTTGTTGCGAATATATTCGTTGCACTTTCGCTGTAAGTCTTCAGGGAGAAGTTACGACATGAACCTACGATCAATTTATTGAAGATGCACAAATTTTTCATAAAATCCATTTTATCCGCACTACTGATATTTTCCATCGCCTTCACAACAACTGCACAAGAAGAGGCAACCAAAAAGCCAAACATCATCTTCATACTCACCGACGATCTGGGCTATGGCGATCTCGGCGTTTTTTACCAGCAACTGCGCGCAAAAACGAATAACCGAGGAGAACCGTGGATGTTTACACCACACCTCGACACACTCGCCGCACACGGCGCCATGCTCACACAGCATTATTGTCCCGCGCCCGTATGCGCACCTTCCCGCGCATCGCTCTTGCTTGGCGTGAGCCAGGGACATGCCAATGTGCGCGACAACCAATTCGACAAGGCGCTCGAAAACAACCACACCATCGCCACGGTATTGTCGCAGGCAGGCTACAGCACGGCGGCCATCGGTAAATGGGGACTCCAGGGCGATAGCCGCTGGAACGCGAAGGGTGATGAATGGCCGGCACATCCGCTCAACCGGGGATTCGACTATTTCTTCGGTTATATGCGGCATGTTGACGGCCACGAGCACTATCCAAAGGAAGGTATGTATCGAAAACCAAAAGAAGTGTGGGAAAACCGGACAAACATCGCCGGCAAACTCGATAAATGCTACACGGCAGACCTCTGGGTGGCCGCAACAAAAAAATGGATAACGCAACAGGCAAAGGGAAGAGGATCCGCCAAACCTTTTTTCCTCTACCTCGCGTTCGATACACCTCACGCCACGCTTGAACTGCCCACGCAACCCTACCCCAATGGCGGCGGACTTACAGGAGGCATGCAATGGCTCGATGAACCTGGCCACATGATCAGCACTGCATCAGGTAAAATAGATTCATGGATACATCCCGACTATGCCAATGCAACGTATGATAACGACGGCAACGCACAAACTGCAGAGGTGGCGTGGCCCGCGGTGTACCAGCGATACGCCACCGCTGTGCGGCGTATTGACGATGGCGTAGGCGACATCATGCAACTATTGAAAGACCTGCACCTGGACGAGAACACACTCGTTGTTTTTACTTCCGATAACGGACCTTCCATTGAATCTTACCTGCCCGGCAACTTTGCTCCCAACCATCCCGATTTCTTCAACAGTTTCGGGCCTTTTGATGGCATCAAACGCGACCTGTGGGAAGCCGGTGTGCGCATGCCGGCCATCGCCTGCTGGCCCGCGCATATTCCGGCGCACCGCGTGGTGGATGAGCCGAATGCCTTTTATGATTGGCTACCCACGTTCGCCGATATGGCCGGGGTGCCCGCACCGGCACGTACCGATGGTGTTTCCCTGCTGCCGTCACTCACTGGTGAGGGCACACAGCGAGAAAGTCTCATCTACTCGGAATACTATCAGAATGGTTCAACACCCGATTTTGAAGAATTTGATCCCGGCCACCGCAAGCGCAAACGCAACCAAATGCAGTTGATTCGGCTTGGCGACATGGTAGGCGTTCGATATGATATACAATCTGCGGACGACGATTTTGAAATTTACAACGTAGTGAATGATCCCGGCGAAAGCAATAACATTGCCCTTCAGGCCGCGAACACGCTTGCAGATTCATTGCAAATGCTGATGAAGGAACGTGTGCTGCAGGTACGCAGGCCTGATACGGCAGCCGCGAGGCCGTACGACAAAGCACTTGTTCCTCCTTCGCGAGTGGGCAATACACAACCAGGCGTTGAATGGAAGGCGTACACCGGCGATTTTCCGTGGGTGCCGGATGTAGCTGCTTTGCAGCCGGCAAATGAAGGTCGGGCGGCGCGTCCGGAGATTAACAAGAACAGCAGGGAGCGGTACGGCGCACTTTATTTTTCCGGATATATTCGCGTTCCGGAAGATGGCGAGTATGTTTTTAGCCTGAAAGCGAACGGCGGTGCGTTGCTACGCATACACGACGCCGTTGCAGTGGATGCCGGCTATGGTTACAAAAGCGGAGATGAACGCGAAGGAAAGATATTGCTGAAGGCCGGACTGCACGCCTTCAGGTTATATTACAAGCAGCCATCGGAAAGCAGGCCCATGTTGAAATTTTATTGGACAGCGCCGGGCAGGAAAAAGCAATTGGTTCCCGCCTCATTTTTTAGTCATTGAATTTGAAAATACAGCTCATGAAAGCAATTCTGATCACTCTTCTTTCTGTTTGTTTCGGTACATATTGTGTTGCACAGAAGAATTATGTTGTTCAATCGCCCGATGGTCAGTTGAAGGCCGTTGTATGGGTGAACGACGAAATGAAATTCGCGGTGGTGCATGGCGCGGATACAATTATTGCGCCGTCTTCAATAGCGCTGGAGCTCACAGGAGGAGACGTGCTAGGCCACAATGCGCGTGTAAGAAGTTCCAAAACAGGCAGCGTGAACAAGATTATCCCTTCACCTTTTTACAAAAGGTCGGAAATAAAAGATACGTACAACGAAATGGTGTTGCGTTGCCGGGGAGATTATGGAATTATTTTCAGGGCGTATAATGAAGGCGTTGCGTACAGGTTTTTTACAAGCCGGAAAAATGATTTTACAGTAAAAAATGAACAGGCAGATTTTAATTTTAAGGAAGACTACCCTTCTGTCGTTCCCTATGTAAATGCAAAGGAGCATAGTTCTTTCGAACAGCAGTTCATGAACTCTTTTGAAAATACTTACACGCATAAGCGTTTGTCGGAGTTGGATGCCGAAAGGCTCGCCTTCCTGCCGCTGGTCGTAGAAGTGGCAAATGGAAAGAAGGTGTGCATTACCGAGGCTGACCTCGAAAACTATCCAGGCATGTACCTCAACAATAAAGATGGAAACCATTCGCTGGAAGCGGTTTTTGCTGCCTATCCGAAAGAAACAAAACAAGGCGGCCACAACATGCTGCAGCAGTCGGTGCAGTCGAGAGAGCCTTACATTGCAAAATGCACGGGCACACGTAATTTTCCCTGGCGCGTGATGATCGTTTCTACGCAAGACAAACAACTTACCGACAACGACATGGTGTATAAGCTTGCTGCCCCTTCGCGAGTGAACGATGTTTCGTGGATAAAGCCTGGTAAGGTGGCATGGGACTGGTGGAACGACTGGAACATTTACGGCGTGGATTTTAAGTCGGGAGTGAACAACGCCACGTATAAATATTACATCGATTTCGCCGCCAGGCACAAGATTGAATATGTGATCCTCGATGAAGGATGGGCGGTGAATAAGCAGGCCGACCTCATGCAGGTGGTACCCGAAATAAATATTAAGGAACTGGTAGATTATGGAAAGGAGAGGAATGTCGGCATTATTTTATGGGCCGGTTATTATGCATTCGAGCGCGACATGGAGCGTGTATCGAAATACTTTTCCGATCTGGGCGTGAAGGGATTTAAGGTTGATTTTATGGACAGGGACGACCAGGAGATGGTTGAGTTTTTCTACCGTGCCGCGAAGGTGGCCGCTGAGAATAAGCTGGTGCTTGATTTTCATGGTGCATACAAACCTACCGGGCTGCAGCGCACCTATCCTAATGTATTGAATTTTGAAGGTGTGCATGGATTGGAGCAGATGAAATGGGCGCCGGGTACTGTTGACCAGGTCACTTATGATGTAACGATTCCTTTTATCAGGATGGTTGCCGGTCCGATGGATTACACACAGGGAGCCATGCGCAATTCCACGCGCGACACCTACAGGCCGGTAAATTCCGATCCTATGAGCCAGGGAACGCGTTGCCGGCAGTTGGGTGAGTATGTGATCTTTGAATCGCCGTTGAATATGCTTTGCGACAATCCGTCGCGGTACATGGAGGAGGCGGAGTGTGCGGATTTTATTGCTTCGGTACCAAAGGTGTGGGATAATACCGTGGCGCTTGATGGTGAGATAGGGAAGTATGTGGCGATGGCGCGGCAGAAGGGTGATGAGTGGTATGTGGGTGCGCTCACCAATTGGGACGGCCGTACCGTGGAGCTGGATTTATCTTTTTTGAAAGACGGGAATTATAAGGTGGAGCTGTTTCGTGATGGTGTAAATGCCGACCGTGCCGCTTCGGATTATAAGCGCGAGACGATTGATTTACCTTCGAATAAGAAGCTTAAGGTAATGATGGCGCCGGGAGGTGGTTTTGCGGCACGGATATATCGGCCGTGAGACGGGAAACGGGAAACGGGTGACGTGGGACGGGAAACGGGAAACGGGAGACGTGGGACGTGGGACGGGTGACGATTTCCCCCGCTGGCGGGGGTGGCGCGAAGCGCCGGGGGTGGACCCTTTTTCAGTTTTAACTTTTAAGTTTTAAGTTTTGCCCAAAGGGCAACCGTATCCCCCGCTGGCGGGGGTGGCGCGAAGCGCCGGGGGTGGACCCTTTTAACTTTTAACTGCAATGAGCTTCTTCAGCAGCACAATCTGCCCGAGATGATAATGCGCATGCTCAACAATACCCATCAAATTCCTGAAATAATTCCCATATTTCGGATCATCGAAATTCTCGAACAACTTCTCATCGTCGAGCGTTTCGATCTGCGCAGCAAATCTCTCGGTTTCATCAAAAACCCTTGCCACCAACTTCTGCCAATCCCCTTCCGATTCTATAACAGGAACATCGAAACTGTAT
>CBIGXK010000243.1:0-6124 GCA_966193805.1 uncultured bacterium
AACCAGGACATCTTCTATAACGCCATTAACGAACAAATTGAAAAGATCATTTCTGAGGAAAACCGTTTGCTTGCCATAAGTGAAGCTGCAAATACGAGAAACGCCCGTAAAAATTACTACCTGTTCCTCGCATCGGGCCTCCTTATTTTTTCAATACTTGCATTCGCGTATTTCCTGCTTCACTATAACTTAAAGAAAAGGAAGGCGGCGGAGAAAAAGCTCGTTGAAAGCGAAAAAGGTTTTCGCACCCTCATTGATAGCATCAAAGGGCTTGCGATTTTTACAACGGATGCGCAGGGTTGCATTCTCAACTGGTATGCAGGTGCTTCCAAGATCAAAGGCTATACAAGTGAGGAAGTGATTGGCAGAAACATCTCTATTTTTTACACACCGGAGGCTGTTGATAAAGGTGAGCCCGAACGAGACCTGCTGTCGGCTGCAGAAAAAGGAAGTTGGGAAACACAGGGCTGGCGGGTACGTAAAGACGGCTCAGTTTTCTGGGCCGATATTTTAACTACGGCTGTTTATGATGCAGCCAGCCAAATTAAGGGGTTCACTAAAGTATCCCGTGATTTTAGCACGCACAAGCGAGCAGAGGATGAAATAAAGGCGGCTCTGGAAAAAGAAAGAGAATTAAATGAAATGAAATCTAATTTTGTCACGATCGCGTCGCATGAGTTTCGCACGCCCTTAAGCACGATCCTGACCTCCACTGCGCTCGTCGAGCAATACCGCACAACGGATACGCAACCTAAGCGGGATAAACACATTCAGCGGATAAAGTCGTCCGTGAGTGAAATGGTGGGTATTTTAGAGGAATTTTTATCGCTTGAGAAAATAGAAGAAAACAGGGTAACGCCAACGTTTCAATCCTTCAATCTTCAACAACTGACGGAGCATGTGTGCGAAAAATTTGCGATTCCCTTGCCAGGAGGCAGGATCATTCGGTATACTCCTGGTGCAGAGAAGACGGTTTTTCTCGACAAGCTCATTGTTGAACACATTCTTACCAATCTTTTGTCCAATGCCGTGAAGTACTCATCCGAAGAAACAGAAATTTTCGTAAAGACAATCGTAACAGAAGAATGCGTGAAACTGCACGTAAAAGATTATGGGATTGGTATTTCGCGGGCGGACCAAAAACATTTGTTTGAGCGCTTTTTCCGCGCTTCCAACACAGGGAACATCAAAGGGACCGGCCTGGGACTGCACATTATAAAACGCTACACTGATTTAATGAAAGGGACGATTCATGTTGAAAGCGAGATCGGAAAGGGTTCCGAATTCATCGTAGTCTTTAAGTTGCCTTCCATTTCATCGTAAACATGCATATACTAACTCTTCTTGCGAAAAGCCAACAGTCTCAAGGCGTTGAGCACGACTATCAAAGTGGAACCTTCATGACCGATCACTGCTACTCCCATGGGGATAAGGCCTGACATTGTTAACGGCACGAGGATCAGAATCATTCCCAAACTGATCGCGACGTTTTGTTTAATGATGCGGTTAGCCTTTCTTCCCAGGGCAATCGCAAAAGGAAGGTTGGTGAGATTGTCGGACAGTAGTGCAACATCTGCTGTCTCCAGTGCGACGTCCGCACCTGCCGCGCCCATCGCAATACCCAGGGTACTGCAGGCCATCGCCGGCGCATCGTTCACTCCGTCACCCACCATAGCCACACTTCCTTCACTTTTGCGAAGCTGTTCAACTGCATGGGCTTTTTGTTCAGGCAAAAGGTTTCCTGAATAAGTGGTTATGCCGATTTCTCTGCCAATGGCCTCGGCGACCTGCTGATTGTCGCCTGTTAACATCACGATTTGTCGCATGCCCATTTCACGAAGTCGCTGCAGCGTATTTCCTGCCTCACTTCTTGCAATGTCCATTAGCGTGATAATGCCGATAAAGGTGTCGTCACGGCGAACAAGCATGGTGGTGTTTCCCTGCTTTTCCAGCACCTCCATTTTTTCTTTTATTGCACTGTTCGGCTCCTCGGATCGTTCGGCAAAAAGCTGCTTGTTTCCTATGAACACTATTGAACCGCGGTGTACAGCCCGGAGGCCGCGGCCCTGGATCGCCTCGACCTCAGCTGCTGCCGGAACGTCCCGTTTCAAACGTTGCTTACCGCCGTTTACCGCGGCAACAGCAAGCGGGTGAGCACTTAACTTTTCGACGGGAACAACTGTTTCCAGGAGCTGGTCTTCGGTGACACCGTTGAGCGGATACACTCCCGTCAGCTTTGGCTTTCCCACTGTGAGTGTGCCGGTCTTATCAAAAGCAATTGCCTTTAGTAAACCCAATTCTTCAAGGGGCCTGCCGCCTTTAATTAGCACGCCGCTCCTGGCAGCTCTCGCGACTCCGCTTAATACGGCGCCTGGCGTTGAGATAGCCAGGGCGCATGGGCTTGCCGCCACTAAAACTGCCATCGCACGGTAAAAACTTCTGCTAAACGGTTCATTGATGACCAAAAAAGCAAACAGCAATACCACCACAATCATCAGCACAGCGGGGACATAGTATTGTTGCAGCTTGTCGGTGAAATGCTGGGTTGGCGACTTTTGCGTCTGCGCCTCATTGACAAGCCGTATTAAGCGTGCCAGCGTGCTGTCGGTGGCCACCGTTGACACACGGATCTCCAAATTGCCTTCACCATTTAGTGATCCCGCAAAAACCTTATGCTTTTCATCCAACTGATCGATATGTTCAACTTCAACATCCAGGTTTTCTACCGGTGCTTTGTCGGCAGGAATACTCTCGCCGGTAATCGGCGCCTGGTTAACACTGCTATATCCCCGGACGACAATTCCGTCTGCCGCGATATTCGTGTTGGGCTTCACCAGGATAATATCTCCCTTTTTTAGTTCGTCCGGTTTTACTTCCCTGATCACATCTCCCATTTTAAGCAGTGCTGTTTTTGGCGTGCATGCCGCTAAGGCGGCAATTGATTTTTTTGCGCGGCCCAGGGCATAATGTTCAAGCGAGTGTCCAAGACTGAATAAAAAAAGCAGCAGCGCCCCTTCGGCCCACCGGCCGAGCGCGGCAGCACCGATTGCAGCTACCAGCATCAAAAAATCAATTTCAAACCTTCGTCTTCGGATGCCGCCTGCCGACTGTTTCACTGCGTAATAACCACCCGACAAATAAGCAAGGCCATATAGTATAATCGGAAAATGAATGGGTATGGGAACGAAAGAAAGTCCAAATCCACTACTTAAACAAACTCCGCAACATATGGCTAACAGCAATTCCGTTTTGTCGGATGCAGCAGGAGGTCTCGCGGTTTTCTGATCTCTTCCGACGGCTTCACTGTTGTATTCTTTTGGGACCGCTTGCCCGACAGATGTCGTTGTCATTACTTTTTAAGATAGCTGGTGTTTTAAGCGTTTTGTTTTCTACGCAAAGATCGGCAAGGTGCGCTGGTGCTGCACGCTGATTCGTGTCATTACGTTCGCTGATGCCTGTCACGCGAATAGGGACCTGTCGTCATCACTCCGGCACAGGTGCCGCGATAACTTGCTCTCATATTGTTAATGATACATGAAACCCGCCTATCTTATTTTCTCCTTTTTTCTTCCGGTGCTGGGCGCTGCGCAAACAAGGGGAGGGGCCATTTTCTTCAGGATGACGTATTCCCATGTGCCACACGCTTCAACAATGCTTGAACGGCTATCGCCCGATTCCATTGGCGGTTTTTCCAACACTTTCTACGGCTTCGGAACCGATGGATTTTATGCGTGGAACCAGTTGCGACTCGGATTCAATGCTGTACTGGCCGTCCAGGGACCTTCTTCGAGGGGAGACAAATATGCGGAACCAATGACAGGATCCGCTTACCTAACAGTCGCTTATGTAGTATGCAATAGCAGGCGGCTGGCTTTAAGCCCTCATGTAGGGGCCGGTATCAGCGGTGTGAAATTCACTTCTTATGACCGCAAGGAATCGATCATCTCCGATCTGCGTTCAGTACACATTGTGCGCCCCTCTATCGATGCATGCCTGAATCTTGACTGGAACGTTCACCGCTTTTCGGAAAGCTCGTTGAACACTTACGCTATCATGGGCTTTCGGCTTGGGTACCGCTATTCAGGTCGTTCAGACGCGTGGAAAGGGAAGGATAGCGATCGTTTACGCTCGCCAACAGGCAGTTTCAGTAATAACGCCTTTTATTTCACGGTAGCTCTCGGCATCGGCGTCTTTAATAATAAACAATGATAGAACATCTCATACTGTATAGGATACGGCACGCTATGAATCGCAACACAAAGAAAAGGGACATCATTCACTATCTGTTATGAGCCATCTTACCAAAATCTGCACTTTCTGGAATTTAGATGGCGCGTCCTTGCTATCCCAAACCGACAGCCGGATCGAAGGACTTACCGGATGGGAAGCCAGGCAGCGCCGCGCGATAAACGCCGGCTACGATGGAGTAAAACGTCCATGGTTAGCCGAAGCGCAATTGCTGGCGCGGCAATACCGCAGCCCGCTCATCATTCTGCTTTTCGTCGCAGCACTTTTATCTCTGTCATTGGGGGAATACGCTGACAGCTACGTGATCATAGCCATATTGTTACTTTCCGGGCTGACGGGTTACTATCATGAGCGCAAGGCACTTCACTCTGTCAAAAAGCTCGAATCGCTCCTTAGCCGCAAAAGCACAGTCCTTCGTGACAAGGCACCTGTTCGGGTCGATGCCCGCGATGTGGTATCCGGCGATATCGTTTTGTTGCAGGCCGGCGATCTTATTTCCGCCGATTGCCGATTGCTTTCATCGGCAGACCTTTATGTTAACGAAGCCGCCCTTACCGGCGAATCGTTTCCCGTTGCGAAGGATGCAGCTGCATCCGGCCCGCAGCGGTCGATATCATGTGCCAAAAATTCGGTGTTCAAAGGTACCAGCGTCGTCACCGGAACGGCGTCGGCTCTGGCTGTTAACGTGGGTACGGCTACGGAATGGGACAAAATCGGCGCCAGTTTGCAAAACGTTGGGCCACCCTCGGCCTTTCAGCGCGGCATTCATGCGTTTGGATTCTCGCTTATGCGTGTCACGGTAGCGATTGCCCTCCTGATACTGGTGCTGAACATCCTTTTTCACAAGCCTCCGATTGATTCATTGCTCTTCGGACTGGCTATTGCCATTGGCATCACGCCCGAATTGCTTCCGGCCATAATGACCATCACGCTGGCGGCCGGTGCCCGGCGCATGGCATCCCAAAAGGTTATTGTAAGATCGCTGGATGCCATTCAGAATCTTGGCCAGGTCAACGTTCTGTGCACCGATAAAACTGGTACGATCACACAGGGAGCCGTTGCCGTTCATGCTACCCCGGATGCCGACGGTAACCATTCTCTAAAGACAAGAAGGTACGCTTACCTGAACGCGACGATGCAAACAGGCTTTCCCAATGCCATTGATGAAGCCATTCGAAACATGCCCGGAGTACCCGGGAACATGTGCGGAAAACTCGATGAAATTCCTTTTGACTTCCGGCGAAAGCGGTTAAGCGTGCTGGTTAACTGCGACGGCAAAATAACGATGATCACCAAAGGCGCCGTCGCACAAGTGTTGTCCGTATGCACATTTGTCGAATTATCCGATGGCCGACAGGACATTGATCCCTACCGGGATCGAATTGTCCAACTCAATAACCAGTTCAATGCCCGCGGCTTCCGGACGGTAGCAGTGGCCTGCAAGGAACAGGTCCCGCTCCCGGCGATAAAAAGAGAAGATGAGATGGCGATGACCTTCCTGGGACTGGTCGTCTTCCACGATCCCCCGAAAGACGGCATTGAAAACACCCTGGCGAGCTTCAAAAGGGCAGGCGCCGAGGTAAAGATGATCACCGGCGATAACCGGCTGGTGGCCGCCCAAGTTGCCGAAGCTATCCATTTGCGTACAGACACCCTGCTGACATCGGAAATGATCGCTGGTCTGGACGATGCAGCATTGATGCGGCGCCTGTCGGACGTTGACGTATTTGCAGAGGTTGAGCCGCTGCAGAAAAGCAGAATTGTCCATGCTTATCGGCGGGCAGGGAAAACAGTGGGCTTTATCGGTGACGGCATAAACGACGTCAGCGCCATGCATGCCGCCGATGTCGGGATATCCGTTAATAATGCTATGGAC
>CBIGXK010000244.1:0-6101 GCA_966193805.1 uncultured bacterium
GGTTGGTAAATCTCAGCAACTTGCCCAGCCGGGTGATCCTGGCATCATTTCGCTGAGCCTGTACATCGTTGGCATCAGCATTCATCACCATAGACCTGAATTTCATGCAGCGGAAGATCCTGCCGCCTTTTCCTACACGGCGCTGAACAAAGAAGATGGTACCTTTTGAATCGAGTTTAATTAGAATAGCGAGCAGTGGCGTTAACCAGCTGAGCACTCCAACGATCATGATCAATGAAAACACAATATCAAACAACCTCTTGTAGAAGAAATACTTGGGTTTTTCATCTACATAGTGCCTGAGCGAAACTTTTTCCTTCACCGAACCCGAGGCCAGGTGAGCTAACTTTAATGCCGTTTTCATACATCAATTCTGGGGATATCCCCCCGATTGGATTTAAAATAGTTTTTCAAGAATTTGTCTCTCAATGCGATACGTGAAAGAACAAATTGATTACTGATAAGGTCGTACAGGTACTAACCGCAATTCCAATCTGACCGTATTTGGCTTTCAAACGTTGCACCGGCCGCAAAATTGCATTAAAAGTTAAATTAACCCGTTAATTACCAACCAGTCATTCAAAAAACAACAAAAAACCTCATGTTCATATAAGTGGATGCACTTATATGCTAAGAGTTCATTTACAGGTAATCTGCTCACAAGCTGAAAAAGGAACCATCGTTCCAAAGGGGGATAGCAGTAGTTTACCAATATTGATACCAAAACTATTAGTTTTGCGGACCTTTAACTTATTTTCTGAATTAACGACTATGTACGAAAAAGACTATCACAGCCAGGACCTTGGCGGCTCATCCTTCCTTGTTACAGGCGGAGCAGGATTCATTGGATCTCACATTGCAGAATACCTGCTTAACAAAGGGGCCGGCAAGGTGCGGGTGCTGGATAATTTCAGTACTGGTTCCAGGGAAAATATTGAAGATTTCAGGCGTTTCGGTTCGTTCGAGATGATGGAAGGCGACATTACCGACCTCGACACCTGTGTGCAGGCCATGCAGGGAGTAGATTACGTGCTTCACCAGGCAGCGCTCGGTTCCGTGCCGCGCTCCATCAATGATCCGATAACCACCAACCAGGTTAATGTAAACGGGTTCCTCAACATCCTGGTTGCGGCGCGCGATGCCAAAGTGAAAAGAATGGTGTATGCTGCAAGCTCCAGCACTTACGGCGATCATCCGGCGCTGCCGAAAGTTGAGCACGAAATCGGCAGTCCGCTGTCACCCTATGCTGTGAGCAAATACATCAACGAACTTTATGCAAGTGTTTTTTCACGCACCTACGGTTTCCACACCATCGGCCTTCGCTACTTTAATGTGTTCGGCCCGCGGCAAAATCCCAAAGGACCGTATGCGGCAGTGATCCCGCTTTTCATTAAAGCGGCAATGAACGGTGAACCTGCACTGATTAACGGCGACGGACAAACGAGCCGCGATTTCACTTTCGTGGAAAATGTCGTTCAGGCAAATATCAGGGCGGCTTTTGCGCCATTAGATAAACACGACGTGGTGAATGTGGCCTGCGGCGGCATGACAAGCCTGAATGATTTGTGGAAAATGATCTCTGCTTCGCTTAATGTAAACATACCTCCCACGTACGCCCCCCCTCGTACCGGCGATATCAAGCACAGCC
Organism: uncultured bacterium; assembly: GCA_966193805.1. Lineage (GTDB taxonomy): Bacteria > Bacteroidota > Bacteroidia > Chitinophagales > Chitinophagaceae > Flavitalea. The sequence continues at coordinate 1,649 of CBIGXK010000244.1, forward strand.
TCGCCTCCATTGAAAAAGCGAAAAAACTTTTCGGCTACGAGCCTTTTATTGAAATGAAGGATGGATTGAAAGAAACGATCAGGTGGGGGAAGTTGAGTGGGAACATGCAGGCAAACGGCAATGGACAAAGGTGAAAGGGCAAAGGTGAAAAGTTTTCTGTTTAAAAATAAACAGTATTATTAAGCGCTCTTTTCGAAGATTGATGCAATGTGTTCTTTTGTAAACCATTCAACAAAAAAAGTTTCACATTTACTTGTTTTATTGTAAAAAGATATTCTTTGCCCTTTGCTCAGTACATCACCTGCACACTAAACTTATTATTCACGGCGCCTAGTTCTTTTGCGGCGGCATCGCTGATGCGGAGAGCAAGGCCGGCGCTTTCCTTCATATCGGGAAGCTCACCAAGCACTTTTGCATAAACACTTTTATCGGTCTGCGGAAAAACGATCCTGACGATCGTCCCAACCGTAACGTTGTTGATCAGCGCATAATATTTACCGTCGTTCCATCCGCTGGTGCTCCTGAAAACACCGGCAACGCCGGAATGATTTTTTCCGCCATCGCGGTACTGGCTTTTGAAATACCCTCCACCCGCTTCACCAACTGCCGCAGGTGTTTTCTGTTCGGTCTGTGCCGAGGCCGATGGAGTCTGTGTTGTTGTGTGCGTTGGGGTAGCCGGCTGTTGCCTGGCCACATCATTTCCTCCGTTCACTTTGAGATATCCCACGATCAGCCTGGTTCCTTCTTTGGCGTCATCGCGATTGATGTTGTTCCATTTCTCGAGCCGTTCAATGGGTACCTTGTTGTAGTTCACACTTATCCGGTACATCCATTCCCGGTGTCCCACCACATGGTAAACCGGCTGCAGCTCCTCACCTGCCTGCCTTGAATCGGCCTGCGTGAAATTGGAAGCCGTTAACGGTACCTGGATCGACTGGCCAATTTCCAGTGGCTTGTCTATTGGCAGTTTATTGAAAGACGCCAACTCACGGGCCGCAACATTATACGCTCTGCCGATGCTGTACCAGGTCTCCTTCGCGGCAACCTGGTGGTTCAAATAGAGTTTAGGAGTTATGCCCTGTACTATGTAGTCCTGCCCCACCACCACATTCACCAATACAAGAGCGATCAACAAAAAGAAAAACCTGCTTCTGTTCATAGTCATCTGATTTCAGCCGTAAAGATGAGTAATTATGCGTAATTATTTAATTGTTTTCGCTTTTAAGGATCCTCCATTCTTTCGGATAATAATTATTGATCCGGTTACCTAATAATTTGATCCATCCCAGGTTATGTCCGTTGTAACTAACAACCGCCCATCCCTTTTTATCCGTATCTATCGTAACTTCTTCTTTCCTCAAATATTGCAGGGCGTCGTTTCTTTTTAACGAAAAATTGTTAAAATTTTTATTCACTAGCGTGGAAATCGCCAGCTCATGAGCCGGAACCAGTTCCTGCCTCATCAACTTTCCCACGGCAACGCCCGCCTTTTTAATGTAAAGCGCCGATTGCACAGCAGCCAGCTCCTCCGCCAATCGAACCGGGAATGCGAATACCGCGGCGCCGGCATCATACAACTGAACCTTGCCCGGCTGCCGGAGCCATGGGTGGATAAGCGACGCCTCTTTGTTGGGCAGCGCGGACAGCTTGCTTTTTTTGAGGGCCTTAAAACGATCACCACCGTCGTTCTTCCTGAAACATGCCACATACAATCCCTCTCCTTTCACCTTGTCGGGGAAAAATCTATATCCTGCCGCAGCATGATTGGTGCTGTGCGATTCCACGATGTTCCAGTCATCATGAATCTGTACGTGAAGCGATTCGAGGTCGAAGGTGGTCATTAACCAGTCTGCAATGTCTTCATCTTCCTCTACGGAATAAGAGCAGGTGGAGTAAACGAGCAGCCCTCCCTGTTTCAGCGATGCATAGGCAGCCGTGAGTATGCGCTTCTGGCGCTGGCTGCACATCGCCACCAGCTCCTCGCTCCATTCGCTGATGGCGCCAGGATCCTTCCTGAAGAGGCCCGACCCGGAACAAGGTGCATCCACTACCATCACATCGAAAAAATTTTCGAGCCTTGAAAAATCCGAAGGGTCGTTGTTGGTCACGATTACGTTCGCTCCACCCCATTTGGATAAATTTTCTGTGAGTATGCCCACCCTCGATTTGATCACTTCGTTGCTCACCAGAACGCTATCCTCATGTATCAAAGATTGTATCAATGTTGATTTGCCGCCCGGTGCCGCGCAAAGGTCCAGCACCCTGAGTGATGTATTCAAATCGCAATGCTGCGCCAGGCATTGTTCAATGAACATGCCCGATGCCTCCTGCACATAATAAACGCCCGCATGCAATAATGGATCAAGAATAAATGAAGGCCGCGAAGGCAGATAATACCCATACCTGCTCCAGGGAACTTTTTCTGCATAGTCGAAGATAGCGTCATGGCTCTTTGCCGGGTTCATTCTTACGGACACCACCTGGTTGCCGCTTTCATGCACTTCGGCAAAAGATTTTTCATCAAATCCCTCTGCAGCGTGCAGGGCTTCCAGCAGCCCGACGGGCAGTTTATTTTCCATTCCGCTCACACATTTTTGATTTCGGCAAGCAGTTGTTGCAACACATTTTTGGCGTCGCCAAAAAGCATGGAAGTTTTGGGTTGAAAGAAAAGTTCGTTTTCTATGCCGGCGTATCCGGGTTTCATGCTTCGCTTGTTAACGATGGTCATTTTTGCGAGCTGCACCTCGAGTATCGGCATTCCGTAGATCGGTGACGAGGGATCGCTTTTTGCGGCAGGGTTCACCACATCGTTTGCACCCAATATCAATACAACATCTGTTGTGGGAAATTCTTCGTTGGCCTGTTCCATTTCGAGAAGCTTGTCGTAGCTCACGTCTGCTTCTGCAAGCAGCACATTCATGTGACCCGGCATGCGGCCAGCCACAGGGTGTATAGCATACTTTACTTCCACGCCTTTATCGGTCAGCAGTTTTTCCAGTTCATGACACGCATGTTGCGCCTGTGCCACTGCCAGGCCATACCCCGGCACTATCATCACTTTCGAGGCATAGCTCATCACCACTGCCGCGTCTGTTACCGAAATTTCTTTGTAGGCGCCCTGTTCCTTTTGCGCACTTCCTGATTTGTGCGCGGCGCCGCCAAAGGATCCGATCAGCACATTTTTCAGCGAGCGATTCATTGCACGGCACATAAGAATGGTAAGCAATGTACCGGCGGCGCCCACAAGAATACCACCGGTCAGCATTACTTTGTTGTCATACAAAAACCCTCCGCAGGCCGCTGCCACGCCAGTGAAAGAATTCAATAAAGAAATAACGACGGGCATATCTGCACCACCGATTGGGAACACGAAGCATACGCCATAGAGGAGGGACAGAAAAAGAATGCTGTAAAAAATAATTTTCAGTTGCGGGAATGAAGTTTGCAGCTCACCCGCAGGCAGGTTACCTGAAGCGATTAAAAGGTAAATGCTGAGCACAACCACAACAAAGAATACTACCAGGTTGAAGATGTGCTGGCCGTTGAAAGTAAAATCTTTTATTTTCCCGTTAAGCTTTCCCCAGGCAATAATACTTCCTGCAAAAGAAATGGAGCCGATGATCACGCCCAGTAAGATGATGAGTAATTCGCCAAAAGGCAACGCATTCACTGGTGAATCGGCCGCAAAAGAATAATTCCCCAGCAGGTGATCGAATTCGATGATCGAGATCAGCGCCGCACAAGCGCCACCCATCCCGTTAAACAAGCTCACCATCTCGGGCATGGCCGTCATCTTCACTTTTTTTGCAGCAAGTGTGCCGATGATGCCGCCGATGAGTAGGCCGGCAAAGATCCATCCGTAGTTGTGGAGGCGGTGACCGCCGTCTTCGTATAGAAAGATGGTGCCGATGATGGCGATGCTCATTCCGCCTGCCGCCACCAGGTTACCTTTCCTGGCATTAGCGGGATCGGACAGCATTTTAAGCCCTATGATAAAGGTGATGGAACCCATGAGATAACAAAGCGTGAGTATGCTAAACTGCATTTGCTATTATTTCCTTTTCTTTTTAAACATTTCCAGCATTCTGTCTGTTACAACAAACCCGCCTACTACATTCAGTGTTCCGAGAATTACGGCAAGGAAGCCCAGGCCGAGCGCGAGATAATTATCCTGCTCCGCACGGCCCATCACGATAATGGCGCCTATGATCACCACGCCGTGGATGGCATTGGCGCCGCTCATCAGCGGCGTGTGCAATACGCTCGGTACACGGCCGATGACTTCGGCGCCAAGAAAGATCATGAGGATAACGATGTAGATCATTTCCTGGTGAACAGAGAACCATGTAAGAATATTTTCCATAAGAACTTAAAAGTTAAAAGGCTTTGTTGATTGGAGGTCCACCCCCGGCGCTTCGCGCCACCCCCGCCAGCGGGGGATACTCTCCCGTCT
>CBIGXK010000245.1:0-6067 GCA_966193805.1 uncultured bacterium
AATCGAGAACGCGCCATGGCGCGATGGAGAACTGCAACATCGGCATCAGCGCCTGCAACTGCGCCGAACGTACAACCAAACGCTGATCCAAACGGCCATTCGTTACGAAGGAGCCAATTTCACCGCCACCGATCATGTCCGGACAGCTCAATCCATAACCCAGCATGCCGGCAGCGGTCATATCGGGAATTATTTTTTGCAGGTCGGTCCAGTTGTGTTCCTTGTCGCGCAACCGCTGCACCAGCGGCTGGTTTCCCATTTTCCACATGGCCCGGTATTCGTTAAACGGGTTATTCAAACCAAAGGTTCCCCAAAGCCGCGTAAATTCATTCGGTGAAACAGGCGTGTGAAACACGAAATTTTTATCCGTGTAAAATTCAGGGTCGCCGGCGTCAAATTTAAAACCGTCGATGCCGTATTGTTGTTTTACTTTGTCGAGCTGCGCGTCGAACCATTTTCTTGCCTCGGGATGAGTAAGATCGAGTGAGGCGCTAAACCCGTTCCACCATTCAATTATGGCCGGCTTTTTTGATCCATTCGCAAGTGTAGACACTAAAAATCCCTTTTCCTGTAATTCCCGGAAGATTTCTGTGTCGGGAGAAAAAAAAGGGCTCACCCACACCATCACTTTAAAACCCATCTCGTGCAGGCGATTTACCATGGCAGCCGCATCTTTGAACCTATCCTTCCGGAATGCAAAGCTTCCATAGTATGGAAACCAGTTGTCATCTATCATCAGCACGCCCGGCGGAAAGCCGTTCGCAATCAGATCCGATGCATACTTCAATATTCCATCCTGGTTTTGGTTATACTTCAATTCTATCCACGTGTTGTATTGCGGCCTGCTGGTGAAAAACGTATCGGGCGCTTGCCCGGAAGGGGGGAAATGCTTTTGCATCGCGCTGGCGTAAGCATCTGCAAGCGCGGAGCCGGCGCTGTCAAATTGCAGTTTGCCGGCGTTGTCTGAAATAATCAGGTGGTCGTTCTCGATTTTGAACGAAAACGGCTCATCGCTCCAAACATATCTTCCTTTCGATGACAGCAAAAGCGGCGCCGCCTGGTTGCCGCGGCAGTTGCCGTAAAGTTGCAGTGAGTATCCATTCTGAAAGGGCATTTTATAGCCGTCATCCACTGCTCCGCCATACCATCTTTCGCCGGGCAGTATCCTGATAGTTTCAGCCTGCGCGTTTAACGATGCCGTGTAACCGATTAACGATGCTGCAAATATTAGTGCCTTAAACAATCGCCCGCGATAAAAATTCATAGTCATCTAACATACACATTCTTTTAGAATTACCTGCAGTAATCTAAAAAGGAGGATAAGTGCCCTGCTTGGGATGGTGTTTGGGCAAGCCTTCCCTCGCGTCCCACCACACTTTACTCAAATAGGAATCACCGTTCGACAGCCGGCTGGCTGCTGCAGTTACGTTAGCGCTGTTCGAATTGTATTCGCTTAATGGGTATTGCACGCGCCTCGGTATCTCGCCGTTTGTTTCGTTCGGTGCGGTTCCTGTCCATATCCGGGGATAGCCCGTTCTTCTGAACTCTGCATACCCTTCCTCGAATTCCGGGTAGTTGCCGATCCATTTCTGAACAATGATCTGTTCATACTTTTCTTCATCTGTTCCGGTTAACAGTGCCGCAGCGCCTGACAGATAATTAGTTTTGTCCGTTGCGTCAATGTCGAAATAGTCCAAAGACAAGCCGATGCCGCTCACGTACAGCGCTTGTGCATCTTCTGAGGTAAGACCTCTGAGCGCTGCCTCCGCCCTGAGGAAAGCAACTTCAGAAGCGTTAATTAGGGTAAACCTGAAATCCGGTCTCCACAGCAGTTCACTTAAAGCGGAGCTGGAATTGTCCGGCCTGTTGAGATCCACATTTTTTTCATCCTGCGAGAGGTTAAGGGCGATGCCAAAGTAATCGCCCGCGGTAGAGAGATCAATGAATTTCGATATTCTTGGGTCGCTCAGTTGTGTAAGTGTTTCGGCCGTCGTAAAAGAGGCAAACCTGAATTCTTTCGCGCCGCCGGCGATGCCGTTGTAATACGGATTTTTATTGTCTGCTGCGGGCTCGTCGGCATTGCCGGCAATAAGGATCGTATTCTGGCTGTTATCTTCAATTAATTCATCTGTCAGTACTTCATTGATATTTGCAGTAGCAAGTTCCTGCGAAACATAACTCACCCGCATCGCGAGCCGAAGTCTTAACGAGTTTCCCAAGCGAATCCATTTGTCTACGTCACCACTGTAAATAAGGTCCTGGCTGCCCACATTCTCCCTTGATCCGTCGCTTTGCTTGAGAACGGCAACGGCCTCTTTCAATTCCCTGAAGAGGTCGGTATAAATGAATTCCTGCGTATCGTACGAAGGGGCCACATTTACATCCGACACGTTTTTGCCGGCGTCGGTATATGGCACATCGCCGTACAGGTCGGTAAGGCGGCTGAACAACCACGCGCGCCATATTCTTGCAAAGGAATTCAAATCGGCAAGAGCGGGGTCTTTGGCGGATATGCGGATGGCTTCATTAATATTGATGATATAAGATTTATAAAATGAGGCAAATGGTTCATCCCACGGACCTTTTTGAAAAACGTTACCCAACGCGTCGTTTCCGATGTAACCGGAAAAGACTTCGACTCTTCCATCGCCGCCCATCAGGCCGAACATGGATTCTTTTTGTACCTGCGTTAAAAGCAATGCCGGATCGGCAATGTCTTCAGTTGCAATTCGCGGGTTCGTGTTTATCTCTTCAAAATTCTTTGTACACGATCCGAGCAGGCAAACAAACAATGTTACCGCGCAAATATTAAATATGTTGTGTTTCATCCGTGCATTTTTTCTTTTTTCAATGGTCGGATGTAACGCTGCGTATGCATCACCTTGTGCTATATATTTGATTATGCTTCGTTTCATATTTTCTTTTTAAAAAGATTTGGAATTTAGAAGGTCACGTTGAGGTTAAGTCCGACACTGCGTAATACCGGCAGGTTACGCGATTCTATACCCTGCGCCGCAGCGGTGGGAGCGAAACTCGATTCAGCAGAAATGCCCATGTCGGCGAATTCTTTGGCGCGGTAAATAAATGCCAGGTTCCTACCCACGAGCGACAGCCTGATTCCCTTGATGCGGTTATTCCAGATGGAGGTGTTCATTCCCCATGAAAGACTCACCTCACGCAAGGCAATAGTGGTGGCGTCAAGAACAAATTCCTCTCCGAAGTTGCCCCATCCCCTGTAAGCAAACATTTCCATTCGCGTGATCTTCTCGGTGTTCTCTTTAAAAGAATGATCGGGCTGCTCAACAACGCCATCCACAATAAAGTCGCCGGGATCTTCCGTGCCAACACCCGTTCCCTTCTGCCACTGATCCTGCTTTGTGCGCGAGTAAACTTTGCCGCCGATCCTTCCGTCAATCAACACTCTTAATTCAAAACCTTTATACGAGAATGTGTTGGTGAAACCGCCAATAACTTTCGGCTGGATATTTCCCAGCACTTTTACACTGTCAGCAATCAGATAATTTCCATCCTGGTCAACCACTATCATCCCTTCCGGGCTTCTTTTGTATGCACTGCCTACAATATTACCGTACGGTTGTCCTTCCTGCACAACGATCGCAGCGCCTGCATCAAAGAGCGTAAACTCCTTGATGTTATCTGTCAGCTTCGTCACTTTCGAAATATTCCGGGACACGTTGAGTGATGCGTCCCATCCAAAAGTTTTTTGCCTTACTATCGAGCCGGACAGCAAAAGCTCAATTCCCCTGTTCCTGATGGCGCCCGCGTTGATCAGCTTTGTAGAATAGCCTGTCGATACCGGTAATATTACCTGCATGATCTGGTTTTTTGTGGTGGCATCGTAGTAGGTTAGATCGATGCCGAGGTTGTTCCACAATTTCAATTCGGTTCCTGCTTCAAACGACGAGGTCAATTCGTTTTTGAGGTCCTGCAACGGAACATTGCTCGCTATGGCCAGCATACGCTGTCCACCTATATAGGGTGTTGCTCCAAGATAATAACCGGAAGTCGTTAAATAAGGATCGGCGTCATTGCCTGCCATTCCGTAAGAGAGGCGAAGCTTGCCGTACGAGACGACGCCCGAGCTGAAATCAGGGAGATCAGAAAAAACAAAACTCGAGCTCGCCGAAGGATAGAAGAAAGAATAGTTGTTAACGCCAAGACTCGATGACCAGTCATTTCTGCCTGTAACATCCAGGTAGAGATATTCATTGTAAGCAAGCTGCCCGGCGAAATACAGGGAGTTTACGGTTTTGCGGTTAATGAACTTGTAGTTCTGAACGCTTTTCATGTTCTCGATGATGTACAAGCCTTCGAGATTCCTGTTTGTTCCGATTTGCTGGGCAGACTCATGCCGAAATTGACGATTGTTGCCCCCCACAGAAAACGTTCCGGAAAATTTTGAAGACAGGCTTCCCTGCGCAGACAAAAGAAAATCATTATTGTTTTCGCGCGTCGTGGCTATTTCGTTGCTTACATAACCGTTTTGGTAGTCGCTCACCGGATTTTTGTCGGGAACCACAATATTTCGGTTGTCGGTATAATAATCGATTCCACTTCTTCCCATCAGTTTCAACCAATCGAGTATTTTGTATTCGAGCGATACAAAACCGATCATCCTGTTACGCGTATCATGCGTGTTCACGTGGTTAACTACCCAATATGGGTTAACCGGTAATGAGCGGAAGTTCCTGATGGTGCCGTCTTCATTGAGATAATTTTTCATAAAGCTGAGCGGAATAAAGACCGGTGTCAACTGAAGGTTGGTGGTTGCGTCAAGAAATGTTCCGCCGATGCTGGGCCTGTTCTTTCCCACCTGGCTGATGTAGTTGGCCTTGGCCGCCAGCGTAAGCTTGTTGTCGATTACCGAACTTATCCGCAGGTCGACTGTTTTTCTCGACAGCTCATCTCTCGGTGTGATGCCGCTGTTTTCCATATCTGCAACAGACACGCGATAAGTTGTTCCGTTGCCGCCTCCCGATAAACTGACGGAATTTGTAAACGTTTTTCCGGTGTTGAAAAATTTCAGGAGGTCTTTGTCGCCAATGGCTGTGTAAGGAATCGGTGCTGCGTCCGGTATATTTTGAAAGACGATTGGACGTCCGTCGAGTTTGCCTCCCCAGTTATCGATGAGCCAGTTTGGCCACTCCCATGCCTTTGTGCCGTCGGATAGCGTTTTTTCTGTGAAAGAAGCGTAGTCGTCATCGTAGCCGCCTCCCCACACGCGTTGAAATTTGGGTACGGTATTCGGCTGCTCGAATGTTGCGTTCGAGTTCAGGGTAACCTTCATGCCGCCTGCTTTTCCCTTTTTGGTGGTGATCAGGATTACACCGTTCGCGCCTCTCGAACCATACAGCGATGCGGCGTTTGGTCCTTTTAGCACGGTCATGGATTCAACATCGTCGGGATTGATATTGCTGATGCCGTCGCCGAAATCGAACTGGGAACCACCCTGCTCTTTCACATTGCTCTCATTGAGAATGGGAACCCCATCCACCACGTAGAGCGGCTGGTTTTTGGCCGAGCTGAATGATTTGGCCCCCCTGATAACGACGTAAGAAGAGCTTGATGCTCCGCCGGCGCCCTGGTTTATGTAAACGCCGGCTACCCTGCCTTTCAATGAATTGATGATATTCGTCTCTCTTGCCTGCGCCAGCGGAGCACCGTTTATCACCGTTGCGGAATACCCCAGCGACTTCTTTTGTCTTTCCAGGCCCATTGCGGTCACGACCACTTCAGAAAGCTGCTGTCCATCATCGGCGCCAAGAGAAATGTCGATGGTTCCGCGGTTATCGATGTTTACTTCCTGGGTGAGGTACCCCGTGTAGGAAAACACGATTTGCTTCGCGGTGGGCAAAACAGCTAAGCGAAATTTTCCGGCCTCGTCTGTAACTGTTCCCCTGTTAGCCCCCTTAATCGTAACGGAAACGCCCGCCAGCGGCTTATTGTCTCCTTCGGTCGTCACCGTGCCGGTGATGGTTCTGCTCTGACCGAACGAGGTGCCGGCAATGATCAATAGGATAAGAAAAGTTATCATACTTCTCATAAG
>CBIGXK010000246.1:0-6057 GCA_966193805.1 uncultured bacterium
CTATTTCGGCGGCGATGGGTGGATGCCAGGCCGAGATCGGCGTTTCGGCGGCTATGGCCGCAGCCGGGCTCACCGAGGCTTTGGGAGGATCGCAGCGGCAGGCGCTCATGGCCGCTGAAATTGCGATGGAGCATCACCTTGGGCTCACCTGCGACCCTATTGGAGGGCTCGTGCAGGTGCCGTGTATTGAGAGGAACACTATGGGTGCGATCAAGGCGATTACCGCGTCGCAGTTGGCGCTGCAAAGCACCCCCGATTATGCGCGCGTTTCTCTCGATGGAGTGATCAATACGATGTGGGACACGGCAAAGGACATGAACTTTAAATACAAGGAAACCGCCGAGGGCGGGTTAGCAGTGAATGTACCCCTGGGGTTGAAGGAGTGTTGAAGGGCAATAGGCAATGGGCAATGGCTGGATTTTATAAAAGCAATATTTTTTATTTTTCTGGAAAGCAAATAAGCGTTTTCTCTGTGAAGAAAATCGTTCCTAAATATTCTTTCCCTTTTGCCCATTGGCGGTTGCCCATTCAAAACACCTCCAATTCCCTGTACAACGTATCTCTCTCCACTGGTTTTCTGTTCACCTGTTTTATTAACGTAACCATTTGTTCCGTGGTCATCGACGGCGTTTGTTCTTCGGCGCCGGCCATAGAATAAATTTTTGTCGAGTCATCGATCGTACCGTCAATATCGTTCACGCCAAAAGCGAGGCTCAATTGCGCATTCTGCCTGCCCAGCATTGGCCAGTAAGCTTTCAGATGCGGGATGTTATCAAGATACAACCTCGCCACGGCGTACAACTTCATATCTTCCGGAAGGCTGCTTTCGGGCACATGACTCATTTCGTTATCCTTGTTCCGAAACTTGAGTGGAATAAACGTGTTGAAGCCGCCGGTCCTGTCCTGCAGGCTGCGCAATTTTTCCATGTGATCGATGCGGTGCAGGTAATTTTCTATGTGGCCATACAGCATTGTCGCGTTGGTATGCATGCCTATTTTATGCGCCGCCTCGTGGATGTACAACCATCCTTCTCCATCCACTTTATCATGGGCGATTTGTACTCTCACTTCAGGGTGAAAAATTTCGGCACCACCACCCGGCAAAGAGTCGAGCCCTGCTTCATGCAGGTACTGCAATCCTTCTTCAACAGACACCTTTGCTTTCCTGAACATGTAATCGAGCTCTACCGCGGTAAATCCCTTGATGTGCAGATCGGGGCGATGCGCTTTTATTTTTCGCAGCAGTTCAGCAAAGAATTCCAAATTCATTTTGGGATGAACACCACCTACGATGTGCACTTCGGTAACCGGTTTGCCATCATATTTCTTTACAATGCCGAGCATGTTTTCCATGCTCAATTCCCAGCCTTCATCGCGGTGCGCATACAACCGGGAGTAGGAGCAGAACTTGCAGGCGTACACGCATACGTTTGTTGGCTCGATATGAAAGTTCCTGTTGAAGTAGGTGATGTCGCCATGAAGCGATTCTCTTACATGGTTGGCGAGGGCGCCTAAAAACGGAAGGCTTCCGTGCTCAAAAAGAAGCAGGCCGTCTTCTTCATTAATTCGTTGCTTATCAATTATCTTTTTGGCGATGTTTCTCAGGCCGGGATTCTTCTCGTTTTTTACTAGCTGCTCGATCGGTGTCATGGGGCAAAGATACGGAAGAGGGGAGTAGGGAGTAGGGAGTAGGGAGTAGGGAGTAGGGGAGTGGGGAGTGTTATTGAAAACATGGCATACCAGCAAAAGGAACACCATGCCCAGTATTCCGCGGCATATATTTTCTCACGGGAAGGATGCCATTTTTTAGCTTAAAACTTAAAAGCTAAAAGTTAAAACAAAAAAAGCAGGCCGGAGCCTGCTTTTCGCGAACACATGATTCATTTATATAGCGGGAGCATTGATATGCGCCTCGATCTTTTTAACGAAGTTGGATTTAGGCTGTGCACCTACCAGCTTGTCAACCACCTTGCCATCTTTGATGAACAGGATAGCAGGTATGGAAGTAATTCCATAATTCATGGATAACTGTGGGTTGTGATCCACATTTACTTTTCCGATGTTCACTTTTCCGTTGTACTCTTTCGACAATTCTTCAATTACCGGACCTATGGCACGGCAAGGCCCGCACCACTCAGCCCAAAAATCTATTACTGTTAATTTATTTGACGACAATACTTTCTCCTGGAAATTTGAGTCAGTGAATTCTGCGGCCATAACTGTTATTTTAAGTTTATAATTTGAATGCTTATACAGTGAATTGCAAATTTACAACCAAATACGATAGTGCGCCAGTTCCTATCAGACTGACAGTACTTGTACACTTATGTCCCCATTTTCGTATATCCAGGCAGTCAATTCGTCATTCATCTCCAAACCCTTTTCCCTGCTGAATAAGGTGGCCCTGGCGTGCGTTCCGGGCTCCAGGATATTTACCTTCAATCCTGTGGTTCCGGGGTGTTTTTTAACATTTTCATGCAAAAAGGTTAACAATTGCTCATCAACCTGCCGTGCCTCCATTTCGAGCACCAGTTGCTTTGTCAGCGTTTGCTTGATATTCTCGAGCAACGTTATCCTTTCAATCTTAAACTCAAACTCTTTATTGTATCGCTGCCTGAAACTACCGGTGATGAACAGGTTTTTCCCCTTCTCTAAAAATTGTGAATACCGAACATAGTCATCGCTCCAGAGCATGAACTCAGTTTTGCCGGTATAATCTTCTATATAAAACGAGCCGAACTGTTTACCGGTTCTGCTGATGCGGTGTTGCGCATCCACTACAAGGCCCGCGAGCCGGAAACTTTTTCCCGGGTTTGCCTGCAGGTTGATGGCTTCTCTTATTTCATTGAATTCGCCCAGTTGGGTGATGCCATAATATTGTATTTCAAACCTGAAATGATCCAGCGGGTGACCGCTCATGAACATCCCCGTTACGTCTTTCTCATGTTCCAGCAGCTCTGTGAGCGTCCAGGGCTCACAGTTGGGAATCTTCGGTGGAACTACATCCGGCATCGCGAAATCCCCGAATAAAGTATTGGTGGCGCCAACGGCATTGGTTTGATAGATGTGGCCGAATTTGATGATCTTTTCCAGGGAGGTTACGGTTTCGCCAACACCTGTAAAGAAATACTGCGCGCGGTGCATTTCCTTAAAACAATCAAAAGCGCCCGCATACACCAGGTTTTCGAGCGTTTTTTTGTTCACGGTGCGTTGGTTCACCCTCTTCACCAAGTCGAATATCGAGCTGTAAGCGCCGTTCTTATCCCTTTCCTCTATGATGCTTTCAAGCGCCGCCTCGCCTACGCCTTTCAGTCCACCGAGCCCAAATCTTATCTCACCCCGCTGGTTCACGGCAAACCCTTTTTTGGATTCATTGATATCCGGTCCCAGCACCATCTGGCCCATCCTCTTGCACTCCTCCATGAAGAAGGTGATCTTTTCAATGCTGCCGGCGTTGTTCAATACTGCCGACATATACTCCGCAGGAAAGTGCGCCTTCAGATAAGCCGTTTGATACGCCACATATGCGTAACAGGTGGAGTGCGATTTGTTGAACGCGTATTGCGCAAATGCCTCCCAGTCGGTCCAGATCTTTTCGAGCTTTTCGGTGGGGTGTCCCTTTTTCCCGGCGCCCTCGGTGAACTGCGCTTTCATCTTGTCGAGCACCGACTTCTGTTTCTTACCCATTGCCTTGCGCAGCACATCGGCGTCGCCTTTGCTGAACCCGGCGAGCTTTTGCGCCAGCAGCATCACCTGCTCCTGGTACACGGTAATGCCATAGGTGTCCTTTAGGTATTCTTCCATTTCCGGCAGGTCGTAGCTGATCTCCTGCCGTCCGTGCTTACGGTCAACATAATTCGGGATGTACGCCATGGGGCCGGGCCTGTACAGGGCGTTCATGGCTATCAGGTCATCGAACTTATCGGGCTTGAGGTCGCGCAGGTATTTTTGCATACCCGGACTTTCAAACTGGAATGTACCGATGGTGTCGCCGCGCTGGTACAACTCAAAAGTTTGCTGGTCATCGAGGGGAATGGTGTCGATGTCTATTGTCACCCCATGATTGGCTTCGATCATCTCGAGTGCGTTCTTGATGATCGTTAGGGTTTTCAACCCCAGGAAGTCCATTTTGATAACGCCTGCATCTTCAATAATGCTTCCTTCGATCTGTGTCACCCACAAATCCGAATCTTTTGCGGTGCACACGGGTATCAGGGAGGTGAGATCGGTTGGGGCGATGATGATGCCTGCCGCATGAATGCCCGTGTTGCGTACGGAGCCCTCGAGTCTTTCGGCGGCCCTCAGTACCTCGCCTTCCAGCGTTTCTCCTTTGTACAGGTCGCGGAGCTTTTTCACGGCTTCCATTTCCTCGGCGCCGATACCTTCCTTTTCTTCGAGCGACTTTTCACCCTCTTTTGCTGTCATTGGCGCTTTCAACACCCGCTTCAGCGTGATGCCGAGCCTGTCGGGGATCAGCTTCGCCAGGGCATTGGAATCAGACAGCGGCAGGTCGAGCGTGCGCGCCACATCCTTAATGCTCATCTTGGCGGCCATGGTGCCGTAAGTGATGATCTGGGCAACCTGGTTTTTGCCATATTTATTGACAACGTAATCAATCACTTTTTGCCTTCCCTCGTCATCAAAATCCGTGTCTATATCGGGCATCGACTTCCTGTCGGGGTTCAGGAACCGTTCGAACAGGAGGTTGTATTTAATGGGATCAATGTTGGTGATGCCGATGCAATAGGCCACTACGCTGCCGGCGGCCGAGCCCCTTCCCGGTCCCACGTACACGCCTATTTCCCTGCCCGCGCGGATGAAGTCGCTCACGATCAGGAAGTAGCCGGCAAATCCCATCGTCTTGATGGTGAACAGCTCGAAGTTGATGCGCTCCTCTATTTCAGGTGTTAAGCTTCCGTACCTGTTTGCCGCCCCTTCGAAGGTGAGGTGTTTCAGGTATTCCCACTGGTCGAGTTCGGGGGTTCCGTGCACCTGGAACGCTTTTGGAACGGTAAAAGCCGGCAGCAGGATGTCTTTCTTGAGGTTGAGGAGGTCAACCCGGTCAACGATCATGTTCGTGTTGTCGATCGCTTCGGGAACATCACTGAACAGGTCTTTCATCTCGGCCTGCGACTTGAAATAAAATTGATCGTTCGGGAATTTGAAGCGCCTGTCTTTAACATGCGCATCGTCGTTCACGAAATCCTCGTATCCGGGTGTGCTTTTCTTTTCACCCGTATTAATGCACAGCAGGATGTCGTGCGCATTAAAATCTTCGCGGTCGGTATAGTGGCTGTCGTTCGTTGCAATTACAGGAACATTGTATTTTTTCGAATATTTAAGCAGCGCATTATTAACCGTGTCCTGTTCTTTCAGGTTGTGGCGTTGTATTTCAATGAAGAAATCGTCGCCGAAAATATCGAACCACCACTTGAATTCTTTTTCGCCGGCATCTTCTCCATTGATTAAAATGGCCTGCGGAACATGTGCACCAATGCAGCAGGTTGTGGCGATCAATCCTTCATGATATTTTTCTATCAACTGCTTGTCGATTCTCGGGTATTTGCTGTACAATCCTTCGATGTAACCGAGCGAAGTGAGCTTCACCAGGTTTTCATACCCTGTTTTATTTTTTGCCAGCAGCACCTGGTGATAACGGTTGTCTTTCTGCTCTTTCGTGAACGATTTGCGGGTACGATCCTGAACAACATAGAACTCGCATCCAATGATTGGCTTAACTTTGAGCGTACCGTCATCGTTCTTGTGCTTGTAGGCTTCGGATACAAATTCAAAAGCACCGAACATGTTCCCATGATCGGTGATGGCGATAGCGGGCATTTCTTCCTTTATCGCCTTCTCATATAAACTTTTGATCGAAGCGGCACCGTCCAGCAGAGAAAATTGGGTGTGGACATGAAGATGTGAAAACCTGCACATTGACACAATATTATGAGAAATGACGGAAGAATAAATTATTTTTACGCCACGTTGTGAAGAACTTTTTTTACATTATTGGACTGATTGTTTTATTAACTTCCTGTGCCTCAACCAAACAAC